>NZ_JAGUUD010000186.1:0-10362 GCF_020177535.1 Paraburkholderia sp. XV
GGTGCCGCCCCGCACAGGGGCGACGCGTGAAGCACGCTAACAATTCGCGGATGCCCGCGAAAGCGAAAGCGAAAGCAAAAGCAAAAGCAAAACGCCGATGCCAGCGCAAACCCCAATCAGGCTGCGCCAAAAAACCACAACAACAAAAAACCGCTACCTCACCTCAGGCCCCGCAAACATCGACAACCCCTGCACAATCTCCCGCAACATCTGCGTAACCTGATCCAGCGAAGGCGCCACATACTCATCAATCCGCTTAAGAAAAGGACAAGTCATCGCAGCAATCGCCTGCCCTGACGCCGTCAGCACAGGAAAAGTCAAATCGGTGACACCAAAAATCTGCTGACTGTCCTTCTGCGAAAACCCAGCCGCGCGAATAGCCTCGCACGCGCCTTCGAGCGCGCCATGATCGATCGTCACCTCGCCTTTGACCTTGGTGTGCTCGGCGAGCATATGCGCCCGCTGCTCAGGCGTCTGAAAAGCCAGCATCGTGCGCCCCGAACTCGTATCGATCAGCCCCACCCGCGACCCGAGCCGCACCGAAATACCCCACGTGCCAGGTCCATCCACCTGCGCAATCACCAGCAGATTGCCACGGTCGTAGACAGCAAGATGACACGACTGCTCAGCATCGGCAGCAAAACGCTGCATCAACGGTAAAGCCTCGGAAATCAACCGGTTCATCGGCGGATGCCGATGCGCAAGCGCATACAACTTCAGACTCAGCGAATACCGGTCGCCACCCGCCGATCGCACCACGTACTGACGCGCCACCAGCCGCTCCAGCATCCGGTACATCTCGCTCGCATTCCGCCCCAGCAGCTTCGTGATCTCGGCACGCGTCAAGCCGCTCTTCTGCTCGGCAAGCAGTTCGAGTATGTCCAGACCCTTGTCCAGCGCAGGCGCGCGATATCGGTCTGCGTCGTCCTTGTCTTCTACATCCATCGTCGGCAGTCGGTTCGTGTTTGACGTTCGCATTTGATTATCGGCTGTCAGAGGACGGGCACACAGGGCGCACAGCTCCAGGGAAAACACCCACGCACGGCACGTTGACTTGTCAATATTCGTATATGAATAATACGTTCATTGGTGAATGAATGCACCAATGCCCATAAGAAAGTGAAAGGTCGATGTACCCGGTTCGCCGGTTCCTCTTCCCACAACGCAGACGGAAGCAGGCTTGAAAGCCGCTCCCATCGACACAGGAGACAAGCATGGGTTTCGCCAGGGAGCCGCGCGCGGCTCGCCGTTTCGTTCAGAACGCGTTGACGGCCGCCGTGGCCGCGACGTGCATCGCAGGCATCACGTTCAGCGCGGCCGCGCAGGCCGACACGGCCAAGGTCGGTCTCGGCCTGCCGCTTCTCACGTCGCCGTTCTGGCAGTCGTACAACAACTATCTGCCGAAGTACGCGAAGGAAATGGGCATCGACATCCTCGCGCCCGTCAATTCGAACAACGACCCCGCGCAGCAGATCACCGACATGAACAACATGGTGAATCTCGGCGCCAGGGGCATCGTCGTCGGGCCGATCGATTCGGCGGCGATCAGCCGCGCACTCGATTCGGCATCGGCGAAGAATGTCGCCGTGGTCGCCGTCGACGTCGCGCCGACGCAAGGCAAGGTCGCGATGGTCGTGCGCGCCGACAACCGCGCGTACGGCACGAATGCGTGCAAGTACATCGGCGAGCATGTGAAGTCCGGCAAGGTCGTGCAGATCATGGGCGATCTGGCGTCCGTCAACGGACGCGACCGTTCGGAAGCCTTCCGCGCGTGCCTGAAGAACTACCCGGCGCTGTCGCTGCTGGAGATTCCGGCGGGCTGGAAGGGCGATGTCGCGGCGAGTTCGCTGGATAGCCTGTTGACCGCGAATCCCGATGTGAAGGCGATCTACATGCAGGCGGGCGGCGTCTATCTGTCGCCAACTTTGCAGACGTTGCGCCGCAAGCAGATGCTGTTTCCCGCAGGCGATGCGAAGCACGTCGTGATCGTCAGCAACGACGGTATCCCGCAAGAGTTCGACGCGATCCGCAAGGGCGAAATCGACGCGACCATTTCGCAGCCCGCCGATCTCTACGCGAAGTACGGTCTTTACTACATGAAGGCCGCGCTCGCCGGGCAGACGTTCAAGCCGGGTCCGACCGATCACGGCAGCAACATCGTGCAGTTGCAGCCGGGAGTGCTCGAAGACCAGCTGCCCGCGCCGCTCGTGACGAAGGCGAATGTCGACGACAAGAACCTCTGGGGCAACACGCTCAAGTGAGCACTTAAGTGAGCGAGCAAATGACCCACGACGCGAACGCATCCACGCGCGCGGTCGTCGAGGCGCTTGGGGTAGGCAAGCGCTTCGGCAGCCACGCGGCGCTGAGGGACGTCAGCATGCGCGTGCTGCCCGGCGAGTCGCATGCGCTCGTCGGGCGCAACGGCGCGGGGAAATCGACGCTGGTGTCGATTCTCACCGGCCTGCGCAAGTCCGACACGGGCGAAGTTCGATTCGGCGGCGAGCTTGCGCCGCCCATCGCCGACCGCGACGCGTGGCGCGAGCGCGTCGCGTGCGTCTATCAGCACTCGACGATCATCCGCGAGCTGTCCGTCGCGGAGAATCTGTTCATCAACCGGCAGCAGACGCGCAACGGCGTGATCGACTGGCGCGCGATGCGCCGCGATGCGCGCGCGCTGCTCGATCACTGGAAGATCGATGTGCGCGAAGACGCACGGGCGGGCGATCTCACCGTCGAAGCGCGGCAGCTCGTCGAGATCGCGCGGGCGCTGTCGTACGGCGCGCGCTTCATCATTCTCGATGAACCAACGGCTCAGCTCGACGGCGATGAAATCAAGCGGCTCTTCCGGCGCATCGAGGAGTTGCAGCGCGAAGGCGTGACGTTCCTGTTCATCTCGCATCACTTGCAGGAGGTGTACGAGATTTGCCAGGCCGTCACCGTGTTGCGCGATGCGCGGCATATCGTCAGCGCGCCTGTGTCGGCGTTGCCGCGCGAGCAGCTGATCGAAGCGATGACAGGCGAGCGCGGCGGCCTCAATGTCACCGACGCGGCTTCGCGCTCGCCATTGCCCGCCGATACAGTCATCGCGTTGCAGGTCGAAGCGCTCACGGGCGCGGACTACGAAGACGTCACCTTCGCCGTGAAGCGCGGCGAAGTCGTGGGACTCACGGGTGCGACGAGCAGCGGACGCACGAGCGTCGCCGAAGCAATAGCCGGGTTGCGCAAGCCGCAGCGCGGCGGCATTCGCGTCGACGGCGAAGCGTTGCCGCCCGGCGACGTGCCCGCAGCATTGAAGCGCGGCATCGGCTGCGTGCCGAAGGACCGTCATCACGAAGGGCTGGTGCTCACGCAATCGGTAGCGGAAAACGCGTCGATGACCATTGCGCGCATGCTCGGCAAGTTCGGCATCGCGCCGCCCGCGAAGAAGAACGCATTCGGCAAGAAGATGATCGACGCGCTCGGCATCGCTACGCAGGGGCCGGAGCAAGCGGTGTCGGGTCTGTCAGGCGGCAATCAGCAGAAGGTCGTGATGGCCCGCGCATTGGCAACCGATCCCGACGTGCTCGTGCTGATCGATCCGACGGCGGGCGTCGACGTGAAATCGAAAGAAGCGCTGCTGTCCGTTGTCGATCGCGTGCGCGAAGCGGGCAAGTCGGTGATCGTCGCATCGGGCGAACTCGACGATCTGCGTGTCTGCGACCGCGTGCTCGTGATGTTCCGTGGCCGCATCGCGGCCGAGTTTCCGGCAGGTTGGGAAGACCACGACCTGATCGCATCCGTTGAAGGAGTCAGTCTCCATGAAGAATAGTGTGCCTGCGTTTGCATCGGCTCAATCGGCTCAAGGGATGGGCGCGAGCGCCGCGCGTCCTCGCATCGAGTTCGCGCGTCTGCGCGATCTCGCACTGGTGCCCGCGCTCGCGTTGCTGATCGTGATCGGCGCTTTCGTCAGCCCGAGCTTTCTGACGAAGGCGAATCTGATCAGCGTGCTGGGCGCGTCGGCGGCATTGGCGCTCGTCGTGCTCGCCGAATCGCTGATCGTGCTGACGGGCAAGTTCGATCTTTCGCTCGAATCGACGGTCGGCATCGCGCCCGCTGTCGGCGCGATGCTCGTGATGCCCGCGGCGTCGGCGGGTTTCGGGTTCGAATGGCCGGCTGCGGCGGGCCTGCTCGCGATCCTCGTGGTCGGCGCGCTGATCGGCTTCATCAACGGCTTTCTGGTCGTGCGGCTGCGCCTGAACGCCTTCATCGTCACGCTCGCGATGCTGATCGTGCTGCGCGGCATGCTGGTCGGCGCGACGAAGGGCGGCACGCTGTTCGACATGCCGCCGTCGTTCTTCGAACTCGCGACCACGATCGTGCTCGGCTTGCCCCTCTCGGTGTGGCTGGCGGCTGCGGCGTTCGGCATCGCCGCGTTCATGCTGCGTTATCACCGGCTGGGCCGCGCGCTGTATGCGATCGGCGGCAATCCGGAAGCGGCGCGCGCGGCGGGCATTCGTGTCGAGCGCATCACGTGGGGCGTATTCGTGCTCGGCAGCGTGCTCGCTTCGATTGGCGGCCTCGTCGTCACGGGCTATGTCGGCGCGATCAACGCGAACCAGGGGAACGGCATGATCTTCACCGTGTTCGCAGCGGCCGTGATCGGCGGCATTTCGCTCGATGGCGGCAAGGGCACGATGATCGGCGCGCTGTCCGGCGTGCTGCTGCTCGGTGTCGTGCAGAACCTGTTGACGCTCGCGCAGGTGCCGTCGTTCTGGATTCAGGCGATCTACGGCGCGATCATTCTCGGCTCGCTGATGGTGGCGCGCCTTGCCAGCGGCGAAGGACAAAACTGATATGACCGATCAACGCCTGATTCTGCTGAGTCCCGAAGACAACTGCCTGATCGCTGGCGCACGGCTCGAAGCCGGCACGCAGATCGAGATCGAAGGTGAGCATGTGACGCTCGCGAAAACGATCGAGCTCGGGCACAAGGTCGCGCGCCGGGCACTGCGCAGCGAAGAGAAGGTACTGCGTTACGGCGCGGTGATCGGCCACGTGACGACGGACGTCGCGCGCGGCGAGCATCTGCATACGCACAACCTCGAAAGCGATTACCTGCCCACTTATACGCACGACGCAGGCCACGCATTCGTCCATCACTGACGCGGGCCCATAGAACATGACCGACATTTCCGTAGCAAATACCGCGCAATCAGCCGTGCCGCCCATGCTGCAAGGGTATCTGCGCAGCGATGGACGCAAGGGCATCCGCAACGTGGTCGCCGTCGCCTATCTGGTCGAATGCGCGCATCACGTGGCGCGCGAGATCGTTGCGCAGTTCCGCCCTTCGTTCGATGCGTTCGACGATCCTTCCGCCGGGCAGGAAGCGCCCGTCCATCTGATCGGCTTTCCCGGCTGCTATCCGAACAGCTACGCCGAAAAGATGATGGAGCGGCTGACGACGCATCCGAATGTCGGCGCGGTGCTGTTCGTGTCGCTGGGTTGCGAGAGCATGAACAAGCATTACCTCGTCGATGTGGTGCGCGCGAGCGGTCGCCCGGTGCACGTGCTGACGATCCAGGAAAAAGGCGGCACGCGCAGCACGATTCAATATGGCGTCGACTGGGTGCGCGAAGCGCGCGGCGAACTCGCGAAGCAGAAGAAAGTGCCCATGGCGCTGTCTGAACTCGTGATCGGCACGATCTGCGGCGGCTCGGACGGCACGAGCGGCATCACGGCGAATCCCGCCGTGGGCCGCGCATTCGATCACTTTATCGAGGACGACGCGACCTGCATCTTCGAGGAGACGGGCGAACTGGTCGGCTGCGAGTTTCATATGAAAAGCCGCGCGGCGCGCGACGATCTCGGCGATGAAATCGTTGCATGCGTCGCGAAGGCCGCGCGCTATTACTCGATACTCGGCCACGGCAGCTTCGCTGTCGGCAACGCGGACGGCGGACTGACGACGCAGGAAGAGAAGTCGCTCGGCGCGTATGCGAAGAGCGGCGCGTCGCCGATCGTCGGCATTGTGAAGCCCGGCGATGTGCCGCCCACGGGCGGCCTCTATCTGCTCGACGTCGTGCCGGACGGCGAGCCGCGCTTCGGCTTTCCGAACATCAGCGACAACGCCGAGATCGCGGAACTGATCGCGTGCGGCGCGCATGTGATCTTGTTTACGACGGGGCGCGGCTCCGTGGTCGGCTCGGCGATTTCGCCCGTCATCAAGGTCTGCGCGAATCCGCATACTTACCGCAACCTGTCCGGCGACATGGATGTCGACGCAGGGCGTATCCTTGAAGGCCGCGCGACGCTCGACGAAGTGGGCCGCGAAGTGTTCGACGTCACGCTCGCCGTCGCGCAGGGCGCGGCGTCGAAATCGGAGTCGCTCGGGCATCAGGAGTTTATCCTTACGTACAAGACGTTCGAGCCCGTCGGGCCGGCGTGCCTGCCGTCGAATGCGGCGCTGCCGCATCGGGTGGTCAGCGTGGCCGCGCAGTGAGCGCTGCGGTGAGCCAAATTGAAAACATGGAGAGCGAGACGATGACGGACGCGGCGGGTTCAAACGTGCGCAAGCGGCGCCGCATTGGCGGGCGCGCACTCGAAGTCACGGGTCTCGGGCTGGGCACGGCGCCGCTCGGCGGACTGTATCGCGACCTGTCCGATGAAGAAGCGTCCGGCGCGGTTCAGGCCGCATGGGACGCGGGCGTGCGTTTCTTCGACACGGCGCCGCACTATGGGCACACCAAAGCGGAGCATCGCCTGGGCGACGCGCTGCGGCGCTATCCGCGCAGCGAGTTCGTGCTGTCCACCAAGGTGGGCCGTCACTTCGTGCCGCGCAAGCATCCGTATGACGGCAGCGAAGGCTGGCAAAACCCGCTGCCGTTCGAAGCGATCTACGACTACACGCACGACGGCATTCTGCGTTCGTTCGAAGACAGCCAGCAGCGCATGGGCATCGTCGATATCGACATTCTGCTCGTGCACGATATCGGCGTCGTCACGCATGGCGAGCGCAACGCGCATTACTGGCAGCAGCTCACGCAAGGCGGCGGCTTTCGCGCGCTCGACGATCTGCGTTCGCAAGGCGCTGTGAAAGCCGTCGGTCTCGGCGTCAACGAAAGCGCGGCGATACTCGACGCGATCCGCGAATTCGACATTGATTGCGCGTTGCTCGCGGGCCGCTACACGCTGCTCGAACAGGCGACGCTCGACGACCTGCTGCCCGAATGCGAGCAGCGCAACGTCAGCATTCTGCTGGGCGGCGCGTTCAATTCGGGGATACTCGCGCGTGGCGTCGAAGGCGATCTGAAGTTCAACTATGGCGAGGCGCCGAAGCAGGTGATCGAGCGCGTCGCGCGTCTGGAAGCGGTGTGCAAGCTGCATGGCGTGCCGCTGGCTGCCGCCGCGTTGCAGTTCCCGTATGCGCATCCTGCCGTCGCGACCGTGCTGACGGGCGCGCGCAATGCGGGCGAACTGCGCGAGAATGTGGCTTCGTTCGACAAGCCGATTCCCGCCGAACTCTGGCAGGCACTGCGCGACGAAGGCTTGCTCGATCCACGCGCGCCCGTGCCGAAGGACTAGCGGTTCGATCAACATCATGCAAATCGACGCACACCAGCATTACTGGAACCCCGAGCGCGGCGACTACGGCTGGCTCACGCCCGATCTCGCGCCGCTCTACCGTACATTCAGTCCCGGCGATCTCGCGCCGCTGCGCGAACGCGCGGGCGTGTCGCGCACGGTCGTCGTGCAGGCCGCGCCGACGGTCGACGAGACGCGCTATCTGCTCGATCTCGCGCGCAATGACACGTCGATTGCGGGCGTTGTCGGCTGGGTGCCGATGCTCGATGCCAACGCGCCCGCACTGATCGCCGAACTCGCGCGCGATCCGAAGTTCAAGGGCGTGCGGCCGATGCTGCAAGACCTGCCCGACGACAACTGGATCGCCAACCCCGCACTGAAGCCCGCCGTCGATGCGTTGATCGCCCACGACCTCGCATTCGATGCGCTGATCTTCACGCGTCACGTCGATGCATTGGCCGCGTTCATCGAGCGCTTTGCGCAACTGCGCGTCGTGGTCGATCACGGCGCGAAGCCGCCGATCCGCGACGGCAGCGCGGGCTGGCACGCATGGGCCGAGGGCATCGCCCGGCTGGCGCAACTGCCGCATGTGCATTGCAAGTTGTCGGGCCTCGCGACGGAAGCCGCGCAAGGCTGGACGGAAGCGACGTTGCGTCCATACGTCGATCATCTGCTTGCCGCGTTCGGGCCGAAGCGCCTGATGTGGGGCAGCGACTGGCCGGTGCTGAATCTGAACGGCGACTATCTGCTGTGGCATTCCATTGCGACAGAGCTGCTCGCGTCGCGCTCCGATGCTGAACGCGATGCGGTGTTCGGCGGCAATGCGGCGGCGTTCTACCGGCTGTGACGGTTCAACGGGAATTCCACATTCGCGCCGGTGAGCAGCCGTTGCAATACCCGGTATGACTCAAACGCCAATCCAACGGGAGCCTTAAATGGTACAAAGACTGGCCGGCAAGACGGCTTTGATCACGGCAGCGGGACAGGGCATCGGCCTTGCGACGGCCGAGCTTTTCGCGCGTGAAGGCGCGCGCGTCATCGCCACCGACATCCGCATCGACGCGCTCAAGGACAAGCCCGTCGAAGCGCGCCAGCTCGATGTGCTCGACGGTGCGGCGATCAAGGCGCTGGCGCACGAGCTCGGTCCTATCGACGTACTGTTCAATTGCGCGGGCTACGTGCATGCGGGCTCGATTCTCGAAGCGAGCGAGGAAGACTGGGACTTCGCCTTCGATCTCAACGCGAAGGCGATGTACCGGATGATCCGCGCGTTTTTGCCCGCGATGCTGGAGAAGGGCGGCGGGTCGATCATCAACATGTCGTCGGCGGCGTCGAGTGTGAAGGGCGTGCCGAACCGGTTTGTGTATGGCGCATCGAAAGCGGCTGTGATCGGTTTGACGAAGGCTGTCGCTGCCGATTTCGTTACGCGCGGTGTGCGCTGCAACGCGATCTGTCCGGGCACGGTACACTCGCCTTCGCTCGAACAGCGGATCGCCGAGCAGGCGAAGGCGCAGGGTGCGACGGTCGAAGCGGTGCACGCCGCGTTCGTCGCGCGCCAGCCGATGGGCCGTGTCGGGAAGCCGGAGGAGATTGCGGCGCTGGCGTTGTATCTGGCGTCGGACGAGTCGGGCTTCACGACGGGCCAGGCGCATGTGATCGACGGTGGCTGGTCGAACTGAGCCACGCAGCGCGTGCATGAGGCGCTGACCACGTTTATGAACCACGGAATCACTGAACAGAGGAAACTGCAGCGATGAAACTGCTTCGTTATGGACCGAAGGGCCAGGAAAAGCCGGGCTTGCTTGATGCGCAAGGCAAGATTCGCGATCTGTCGAAAGTGGTGGGCGATATTGACGGCGGCACGTTGACGGATGCTGCGCTTGACGGATTGCGGGCGATCGATCCGGCGTCGCTGCCGGTTGTCGAAGGCAATCCGCGCATTGGGCCGTGTGTCGGCAAGATCGGCAAGTTCGTGTGTATCGGGCTGAACTATGCGGACCATGCTGCCGAGTCGAATCTGCCTGTGCCGAGCGAGCCTGTTGTCTTCAACAAGTGGACTAGCGCGATCGTTGGGCCGAACGACGGGATTGAAATTCCGCGCGGCTCGAAGAAGACCGATTGGGAAGTGGAACTGGGTGTGGTGATCGGCAAGGAGGCGAAGTATGTCGACGAGGCGAACGCGCTCGACTATGTGGCGGGTTATTGCGTGATCAACGACGTGTCCGAGCGCGAGTGGCAGATCGAGCGCGCTGGGCAGTGGGACAAGGGCAAGGGGTTCGATACGTTTGGGCCGATCGGGCCTTGGGTTGTTACGCGTGATGAGGTTGCGGATCCGCAGAATCTGAAGCTTTGGCTCGAGGTGGATGGGCATCGTTATCAGAATGGCAGCACCAGGACCATGGTGTTTGGTGTTGCGAAGCTTGTTTCTTATCTGTCGCAGTGTATGAGCTTGCAGCCGGGGGATGTGATTTCTACGGGCACGCCGCCCGGGGTTGGGATGGGCGTGAAGCCCGAGGCTGTTTATTTGAAGCCGGGGCAGACTGTGAGGCTCGGGATTGAGGGGCTCGGCGAGCAGCAGCAGAAGACTTATGCGGCGGAGTGATTGAGGAGTTGCTGGTCGGGGTTTTTGGTTTTTGGTTTTTTGCTTTTGCTTTTGCTTTTGCTTTGGCTTTTGCTGGCATCCGCGTTTTGTTATCGCGCTTCAGGCGTCGCCGGTCGGTGGATTGGGCCTTTGCGCTGGTCTTTTGCGCGGGCATCCGCGATGCGTTATCTAGCTTCAGGCGTCGCCCCTGTGCGGGGCGG
>NZ_JAGUUD010000187.1:0-10308 GCF_020177535.1 Paraburkholderia sp. XV
GCAACTACAACGTCGGCAACGTGAACGCCGCATTCGGTGGCGGCTTCGCCAGCCCCGGCGTGGTAGTGGCGCCCGTCACGCAGACCGACACGAAGGTCGTCATCCCGACCATCCAGAACTTCGGCGGCCTGCAAGGCGTGCTGCTGTAAATCGCAAACCCGTCATCCTCTTACCGCATCCAATCCAGGAGATTCATCATGACCTCGCTGACCATCAAAGACCTCTCGCATAACGAAGACCTCTCCATCGAAGCACTCGCCTCGGTGCGCGGCGGCAGCAACTACAACGCCTACAACACGAATGCCGCATTCGGCGGCGGCTTCGCCAGCCCGTCCATCGTGGTGGCGCCCGTCACGCAGACCGACACGAAGGTCATCATCCCGACGATCCAGAACTTCGGCGGACTGCAGCTGGTCAAGTAAGGCAACACACGGGAGAGTCGCGCCGCGTCTTCGCACTGCGCAGGCCGAGCGCCCTCTCCCGTCCCGCAACACGCCATATCAGGAGCTTGACCATGGCCTCGCTGACGATCACGGATCTTTCGCATCATCAGGCATTGTCCAACGACGCACTGTCGGCAGTGCGCGGCGGCAGCAACTACAATTTCGGCAACGTGAACGCAGCGTTCGGCGGTGGTTTTGCCAGCCCGGCTATCGTCGTGGCGCCCGTCATCCAGACCGACATGAACATCAATATTCCGACGCTGCAGAATTTCGGCGGAATGCAGTTTCTCAAGGGACTGCTGCAATAAAAAACGTTGGCGGGTTCGAAAGAGCCCTTGCGCGCCGCGGCTTTGTCTCCTCCGCCCTCAAGCGGCCATTTGAATCGACGTGAATTGCCCAAGCCACGCAATCGCAGGCGCCTTCTCGAACTGATCTCTACTGTTTCGAGTTCGCCCGACATCGCAACAAAAGCAACTGACCGATGGCGGCACGACACACGGCCCCATCAGATCTCGCGACACGCCGTCTCAGTCGCTATCCCGCTTCAGCACGCCGCCGATCCAACGCTCTTCCGAAGCCATCAGATGCGCGCGCATCGCGGTCTGCGCGGCGATCGGATCGCCCGACTGCAGCGCTCGCAGGATATCCTCGTGTTCCCGCACTGCGTCGGTCCACGTCTTCGCGCTCTCCGTATGACCACGCATCGCGGCCGCAATGGGATCGTGGCGGCTATCGAACAGTTCGCCCACGAAGCGCGCAAGCACCGAGTTACCGGCCGCCTCCGCTACCAGCATGTGGAACTGACGGTCGGCGTCTACCGGTGTCTTGCCGGCCGCGGCCAGCCTGCGCATCCGGTCCACAGTGCGCCTCAAGCGGTCCACCATGGCGGCCGTCATGTGTGCAGCGGCAAGCGCCGCGACGCTGCCTTCAATGGCCGCGCGTGCCTGCATCAGTTCCGATGGACTGTCGCCCAGGGCGCCGACCACGTTTTCATCGTCTGCGCCGGTGTCGCGCACGTAGACACCCGAACCCATCCGGATTTCGACGCGGCCACCAATCTCGAGTGCGATCAACGCTTCACGCAATGACGGACGGGACACGCCAAGCCGCAGCGCAAGCTCGCGCTCGGGCGGCAAACGTTCGCCGGCAGGAAACTCGCCCTCGCGGATCAGTTTGAGAATCTCCGCGGCAACAGATTGGTAAAGCCGCTTGGGCTCGATTGATTTCATAAACAGCCGGCATCCGTTAGGCAGATATGCGCGCAAAACAGCGTCGTGGCGAAGTCTAGCAGCGCCCGGCGCGGCCCTGCAAACGGCCACTCTGGTAAGGTCAATTTGCACACTATCATATTGGCTTGACCAAACGGCAATATTGCGGTTCAATGCATCACAACTGGACTGACCAGCGTAATGCCAGGTCGGCCGTCAAAAGGAGACACGATGAGCGCGCCTTGCAGCCCGCAGGACCTCGCCGGCAAGTCGAACACCCAACCGTGGGATGGAGAGATCCTGCGTCTGGAGGCCATTCGCAAGCAGTTTCCCGGCGTCATCGCGCTCGACGGCATCAACCTCGATCTGTGCTGCGGCGAAGTCCATGCCATTTGCGGCGAAAACGGAGCAGGCAAATCGACGCTGATGAAAATCATCAGCGGGCAATACCGTCCGGATGGAGGAACTGTCGTCTACCGGGGCGAGCAGGTAAATTTCCGCTCGACATCCGAAGCGCAAGCGGCGGGCATTGCGATCATTCATCAGGAACTGAATCTCGTCCCAGATCTTTCCATTGCGGAAAATCTTTATCTGGCGCGTGAACCCAAGCGCGGCCCCTTCATCGACAGGCGCAAGCTGAATGCCGACGCCAAAGCGTGTCTCGCCCGTATCGGTTTATCTATCGCGCCCACCGCCAAGGTCGGCGCGCTTTCCATTGCGCAGCAGCAGATGGTGGAAATCGCGAAGGCCTTGTCGCTCGACGCGCAGGTCCTGATCATGGACGAGCCGACTTCGTCACTGACCGAGTCGGAAACCGTCCACCTCTTTCGCATCATTAAAGAATTGCGAACTCAAGGCGTCGCGATTCTCTACATTTCGCATCGGCTCGACGAGATGGCGGAAATTGTCGATCGCGTAACGGTGTTGCGAGACGGCCGCCATATCTCGACCGACGACTTCGCAGCGATCACCATAAGCGACGTTGTCGCGCGCATGGTCGGCCGCTCGCTCGACGATGCCTATCCGCGGCGCCAGTCGGTGCCAACCGATGAGGTGCTGCTGAGCGTCGACGGCCTCGAGCGCGAAGCCGTGTTCGGGCCGCTTTCATTCGAACTGCGCAAAGGCGAGATTCTTGGCTTCGCCGGCCTGATAGGCGCAGGCCGCACAGAAGTTGCACGCGCCATTTTCGGTGCCGACCCGCTCGACAGCGGAACGATGCGGCTGCACGGCCAGCCGGTCACGATACGGTCGCCGCGCGAGGCGATTCGCCACGGCATTGCTTATCTCTCGGAAGATCGCAAGAAAGAGGGCCTCGCCCTCAGCATGCCCGTTGCCGCGAATGTGACGCTCGCCAATGTCCGCGGTATCTCCACGCGTGCTGGATTCTTGCGCTTCAACGACGAAGCGCGCATCGCCGCACGTTATGTACAGGAACTCGCGATCCGCACGCCTTCCATCAATCAGGTCACACGCAACCTGTCCGGCGGCAACCAGCAAAAGGTCGTGATTGGAAAGTGGCTATATCGCGGCTCGAAAATCCTTTTCTTCGACGAACCCACACGCGGTATCGACGTCGGCGCGAAGTTCGCCATTTATGGATTGATGGACCGGCTCGCCGCCGATGGCGTAGGCGTCGTGCTGATCAGTTCGGAACTACCGGAACTGCTCGGCATGACGGATCGGATCGCCGTATTTCACGAAGGCCGCATCGCGGCGGTGCTTGAAACGGCTCACACCAGCCAGGAGGAGATCATGCGTTACGCGTCGGGGCAAACTCATGCTTGAAATGACATCAGATCGTTCGCAGGCAGCCGATCGGTCCGCGCAACAGCGGCGGCGTGAGCTCATTCAGAAGTTTGCGGCATTGGGCAGCCTGGTGATACTCGTGATCGCATTTTCGATTACGAGCCAGGCGTTCTTTTCGGTCGACAATCTGATGACCGTGGGGCTGCAGGTCACATCGATCGCCTATCTGGGCGTGGCAGCAACCTGCGTCATCATCACGGGCGGCATCGATCTCTCCGTCGGCTCGGTGCTCGCGCTCGCCGGCGTCTGTGCTGCGCTGCTTGCAAAAGCGGGCGCGCCCGTACCGGTTGCCATGCTGGCCGGCGTGATGGTGGGCGCGCTGTGCGGCCTCATCAACGGCATCTGCGTCACGCGGATGGGCCTGCCGCCGTTTATCGCAACACTCGGCATGATGCTCGTCGCGCGCGGGATGGCGCTGCAGATCACGGGCGCGCGTCCGGTGTCCGATCTCGGTGAAGCGTTCGGCGAACTGGGCAATGGCGCGCTGTTCCGCATCTCCCGAATCGGCGCAGACGGTTTTCCCGACACGACATTCCCCGGCATACCGTATCCCGTCGTCATCATGGTCGCGCTGTTCGTCGTCGTCTCCATTCTGCTTTCGAGGACGTCGCTTGGCCGGCACATCTATGCGGTCGGGTCCAATGCGGAGGCCGCACGGCTTTCGGGCGTCAACGTGCAAGGCGTAAAGCTCTTCACCTACGTGCTGTCCGGCGCGCTTGCGGGCGTGACCGGTTGCGTGCTGATGTCCCGGCTCGTGACCGGGCAGCCAAACGAAGGGGTGATGTACGAGCTCGACGCGATCGCCAGCTCGGTGATCGGCGGAACGTCGCTGATGGGCGGCGTCGGCACGATTTCGGGTACCGCCATTGGCGCATTCGTCATCGGCGTGCTGCGCAACGGCCTCAACATGAACGGGGTGTCGAGCTTCATCCAGCAGATCATCATCGGTGTGGTCATTCTCGGCACGGTCTGGATCGATCAGCTTCGTAACCGCAAGCGATAGGCACAAGCGCTTGGGGGCAGTCAGGAGAAGTTCAACCACTAAAGACAGGAGCGAGACATGAAAAAGTTTCCCATGCTGGCAGTATCCGCAATCCTCTGCGCGGCGTTCAGCACTGGCGTGTTTGCGGCGGGCGGCGAGATCGCCGTGATCGTGAAAACGGTCAATTCGAATTACTGGCAGAACGTGCAGAAAGGAGCAAACGCCGCACTTGCCGACGCGAAGGGCTACACGATGACCTTCCAGGGGCCCGCTGCAGAGTCCGACATCACCGACGAAGTCAACATGGTCGTGAATGCCGTGAACCGGCACGTCGCGGGCATCGTACTCGCGCCGTCCGATCCCGATGCGCTCGTGCCCGCGATCAAGCAGGCCTGGAATGCACATATCCCCGTCGTGATCATCGACTCCGCCATTGCCGATTCCGGCAAGCCTTACTACCAGTCGTTCCTGACGACCGACAATGAGAAGGCGGGCGAGCTGTGCGCGAAGGCGCTGATCGATCGCGTCGGGCAAACCGGCAAGATCGCGATCATGTCCTATGTACCGGGCGCGGGTTCGGAAGTCAGCCGCGTGGGCGGGTTCCGGAAATACATCGAGAGCCACTCGAAGCTGCAGATCGTCGGGCCGTATTACTCGCAATCGCAGATGGCGATGGCCTTGAACCAGACCACCGACGTGCTGTCCGCCAATCCCGACCTGAAAGGCATCTTCGGCGCGAATGAGCCGACCGCGGTCGGCGTGGGCCGCGCACTCAAGCAGTCGGGCAAGGCAGGCAAGCTCATCGCGATCGGTTTCGACGGCAACGAGGACCTGCAGGGGTTCGTGCGCGACGGCACGGTGCAGGCCATTGCTGTCCAGGGCTCGTGGCAGATGGGACACAAGGGCATCGAGACGGTCGTCGGCGTGATCGAGCACAAGCCGGTGCCGAAGCTCGTCGATACCGGCGTCGTGATGGTCGACAAACAGAACCTCGATTCGCCGCAAGCGAAGAACGTCCTTTACTGACAGAACCACGTTGAATCGTGACCGTCCCGCAGCGTCAAGGCGCGCTGCGGGTCCGGCCGATGGCTCGACGCATCGAACGGTGTTCCCTACCTGCTCATGAAGGCAATCGCAAAACGCAACTTGCCACGCGGCAGTCTGTCGCGCGCAGAACACCACGCCTCTTTCCTGCTCATGAGGATCTCCCTATGCTTAGCGTGATTTGCGAATCCCCCCGCGTGCTTCGCGCACACCAGTCCGACGTCCCCGAGCGCAAGCCCGGAGAAGTGTTGTTGCGCGTGAGCCGCGTCGGCATCTGCGGCACCGATCTCCACATCTTCACGGGCAATCAGCCGTACCTCGAATATCCGCGCGTAATGGGCCATGAACTGTCGGGCGTCGTCGTCGAAGCGGATGGCGATGCCGGACTGGCTGTCGGCGACGGCGTCTATGTGATGCCGTATCTTTCTTGCGGAACATGCGTCGCCTGCCGCCAGGGCAAGACCAACTGTTGCGTGAATATCAAGGTGCTCGGCGTACACCGCGACGGTGCGATGACCGAGTATCTGAGCGTGCCCGCCCAGTTCGTCCACAAGGCAGAAGGCGTCTCGCTCGACCAGGCGGCCATGCTCGAATTCCTCGCCATCGGCGCGCACGCGGTACGGCGCGCGAACGTGCAGGCCGGGCAGCGGGTGCTCGTCGTGGGCGCGGGTCCGATCGGCATGGCGGCCATGATCTTTGCGAAGCTGCGCGGCGGCAACGTCGTGTGCCTCGATACACGCGCCGACCGGCTCTCGTTCTGCAGTTCGCAACTCCACATAAGCGCCGCCGTGTCCGTCGGACCCGACGACACCGCGCAACTGTCGTCGCTGACGAACGGAGAATTTTTCGATGTTGTTTTCGACGCAACCGGCAACATAGACGCGATGAACCGCGGCTTCGGCTTCGTCGCGCATGGCGGGACATACACGCTAATTTCGATCGTGCCCGGCCAGGTCAACTTTTCGGACCCGGAGTTCCACAAGCGGGAGACGACCTTGCTCGCGAGCCGCAACGCGACGGCAGCCGACTTCGAAACCGTGCTCGAGGCGATGCGCGCCGGCCAGATTCCGGACCGGGCGCTCAACACCCACCGCATGCGCCTTGCCGACGTGCCCGAAGCATTTCCTCGCCTGCTGGAGCCGGGGCAGACGGTCGTGAAAGCACTGGTCGAATGCTGAGCGAAGGCGCTGCGCAAACAGGATCGAACTCATGAGCGCACCGATACTTCAATTCGGCACCAGCCGCTTTCTTCTCGCGCATGTTGCGCTGTTTGTCTCGGAGGCGCTGGAACGCGGCGACGCGATTGGCGGCGTCAGCGTCGTGCAGACGACAGCGAATCCGGCGAGCCGCGCGCGGATTGCCGCGCTGTCCCATGCGGATCACTACCCCGTGCACATACGAGGTCGCGAAGCCGCAGGCGTGGTGGACCGGGTGGTCGAATGTCGCGCTGTGCGCAATGCGTGGGCAACCGATACCGACTGGGCCGCGATCCGTCGCGCAATGATCGACGACGTACGCGTTATCGTATCCAATACAGGCGATGCGGGTTACCAACTCGATGAGCGAGACACGGCCGACCTGCTATCGAACGATGCGCTCGTGCCGCACAGTTTTCCCGCGAAACTGTTGACGTTGCTGAACGCCCGCTGGCGCGAGCGCCCGCAGGACGGTGTGTCGATTTATCCGTGCGAACTCGTCGACAGAAACGGTGACGCCTTGCGCGATATCGTGCTTGGCTTGGCCCGGCAGTGGCCGCTGCCCGAACTTTTCATCCGCTATTTGCAGGAACATTGCGTCTGGGTAAATTCACTCGTCGACCGTATTGTTTCCGCGCCGATCGATCCCGTCGGCGCGATCGCGGAGCCATATGCGCTGTGGGCAATCGAACGGCGCGTGGGGATGGATCTTCCATGTGCACACGAGCAGATCGTGATCACCGATGACTTGCGCCGTTATGCACAGCTCAAGCTGTTTTTTCTCAATCTCGGTCATACGTGGCTTGCCGATCAATGGCTCGGCGAAAATCGCGCGTCGCAGGAAACGGTGTTGCAGGCGATGAATACGCCTCGCGTGCGCAGCGGGCTCGAGACGGTGTGGCATGACGAGGTGCTGCCCGTCTTCAGCGCGATGGGGCTGCAAAACGAAGCTGAGACTTATATCGATAGTGTTCGCGAGCGATTTCTGAATCCCTTTCTCGCCCATCGTCTTTCCGATATTGCCGCCAATCATCGTGAGAAGATCAGGCGCCGGATACTGCCGCTCGTAGAAATGGCCGATTCGCAGTCTTCGCCGCTGACGCAGCCGAGGTTGCGCAGATTACTGGTGGCCAACAATCTGCTGCTGGACGGCGAAGAAGTGAGCCGGTCGTCCTGATGGTCGCAATGGACTGTCAACGCGCAACGTCCTGACTGACCGGGTTGCGTCAAGCATGCGCGATGGCCGCCGCTCTGACGCAATTTCGACCTGCACGCTTCGCTTCGTAAAGCGCAAGGTCCGCCGCCTTCGTCAGTTCGTCCAAAGTGGTCGGGCATCCGCGTCGACCCGTTGCGCATCCGACGCTGACCGTGAAGGGATGAAGCCCGGCCGTTCCAGCCTCACGCCATGACGCCTCCAACGTCTCGCGTACACCTTCGGCGACGCGCAAAGCGTTCGCCGCATCGGTGTCGGGCAACACGGCCACGAATTCCTCGCCACCATAGCGGGCCGCGCAGTCACTGCGACGGCGGACGCGTTGCGCAATACAGCCGGCCAGATGCTTCAACGCCTTGTCGCCTTCCGCGTGACCGTGTTTGTCGTTGTATTGCTTGAAATGATCGGCATCGATATAGAGAACGGAGAGGCAACTCTGCGTGCGCTGTAGCCTCTCCCATTCTGCTTCCAGCACCTCGTCGAGCGCGCGGCGGTTCTTGAGCCCCGTGAGCGAGTCGGTTTGCGTGAGTTCCGTCAGGCGGCCTTCGGCGAGCGCGCGGTCGCGCAGCGCAAATGCCAGCAACCAGACCACCGCGCAAAAGGCGAAACTGATCGCGCAAGCGGACGTGCCTACGATCCACGAAAGCGTCTTCCATGAGGCGAGCACGTCGTTGAGCGCCGGCGCGACGACCGCAATCAGCGGCGTACCGGGCACGCGTTGAAACGTGTAAAGTCTCAGCACGCCGTCGGCCGGCGAACGCGCCGCATAGAAGCCGGAATCCTGGTTCACCATGCGCGGAAACGTCTGCGATTTACTGAAGTTCGGTGCAATTGCCAGTCGTATATAAGGATTCCTCGCGACAAGTGTGCCGTCGGTCCGAACGATTGCCGTGACACCGCCTGGTCCGACGTTCAGCCCGTCGAGCAGGCGGCCGAAGTACGCCACGTCGATGGCGACCAGCGCCACGCCCTTGAAAGAGCCGTCGGCGTTGTTCATCCGTCTGCTCAGTGCCAAGGCTTCCACACCCTCGCGCGAGCGCGCCCGATACACGGCGGAAACATACAGGCCCGCGTTCGCCGACTGGCGATGTACGAGGAAATAATCGCGGTCGCTGAAGTCCCAGTGATGCGTGCTCGAACAGCACCCGTCCATCAACTGCCCGTGTTCGTTGGTCACGCCCATGCCCGTCACGTATTGCGAAGTTGCGGTGCGGTTGAACAGCAGTTCGTGCCGCACGTCCGCGTTCATATGTTGAACGGCCGGCTTGTCAAGAGCGGCGATAAGCGTCCTTAACGATTGATCCGAGGATTCGACGGTGTGGGAGATATTGCTCGACAATACCGCGGCAACGTTCCTGGATGTCTCGTGGGCGTGGCGAATCGCTGTGTCGCGCGCGGCAACAAGTGTTAGCAGGCTCACGCCCAGAACAGCCGCCGCAAGCAGTGTGCCGAGCGCGCCCACGATGCACGGACGACGGCCCGCGATAACGGCCGCGCGCCTGACAAAGTTTGGGAACACGTGATTTTTTGTGGGGTGTCGCTTTTTAGCGCGTCGACGCTTGTGCGAAATGGTTGCGCAGGATAACGACAGTAGTATCGGCAAACGGAACGAAAAATTGAGAGCTTTGAGCGGTTTTTTCAGTCAAAGCCCGCTCTGTCCGCTGGACGGCCTTTGGCGACAATGGCCTGTCGACCGCTGTCAGACAGTTGACAGGCACGTTGCCGCCTTTGGTGCCGTCGTAGCCTCGAATGTCGGGTGCCGATGCGGGTGACGCGGCTAGTCACGCGGATCACGTTAGACGGCGGCCCTCTCGATCGGCGCAGAAGCGAAGGTCGCAATCACATCCGATGCGAGAATCATGCGACGCCAGTTAGCCGGGACGAGCGTCATGCTGCGGCGAGGGCGGAATACTTCGTCGCCACGCATGATGGGGCGCCCCGAGAGCGCGCAAAAACCGTCATCCCGTGCCAGACCCAGACGCCAGATCTGCTCTGCGTAATGTCCCGTCTGAGAATCGCTCCACGAGATACTGAGCGTGTGAGCCGATAGTATTTCCTGCACGACAATCCGGGCTGGCAGCGGGATCCATTCGGCCTGGTGATTTTTTCGCGCAGCCGGCAATCGTTCCCGTCGCATCTTCTCCTTGAACGAGGTTTCCACTGGCGGAGTCAGGAAAAGAGGCGTCGGACAAAGCAAACTTAGCAGCGCCCGCTCGATAATCTGGCCGTCGTCCGACGGTAATGCCGCTTTAGACGTTGGCATTTTCATTCGATAAAACTGCCGGTGGTTGATAACGTGTTGGCAAACAGCGCGGGAGTCCCAGCTGATCAATGTCGAGGGTTCTGTTGACGCGATCATCCTTTGTACATCCGGGCGGCCTGAGTCTCTCCGGCACTGCACTTTTGATTGACGAAC
>NZ_JAGUUD010000188.1:0-10152 GCF_020177535.1 Paraburkholderia sp. XV
AGGGGCGACGCTTGAAGCGAGCTAACGAATCGCGGATGCCAGCGAAAGCAAAGGCCAACACACCGACCAGCGAAGCGCAAACGCCAATCGCGAAAATGCCAGCTAAATCAAAACCAACCCACCAGCGTCGCAGACAAAAACCAACCCTTACCCCGCATTAACAGCCCGCGCCGCCTCACGCGCATTCCGCCGATAAGCCCACACCAACATCAACACCCCAGCAATAACCATCGGCAGCGACAGCCACTGTCCCATAGACAGCCCCAACGCCAGCAGCCCAAGAAAGTCATCCGGCTCACGCGCAAATTCAACCGTGAAACGTGCAAGCCCATAGCCAATCAGAAACACAGCCGAAGCAGCCCCAACAGGCCGCGGCTTCCGCGTAAAAAACCACAGCACAAGAAACAGCACGACACCCTCAAGCGCGATCTCATACAACTGCGACGGATGCCGCGGCAACATATGATATTGCGCAAACACCTCACCGAGATGCCACTGCGCGGCCTGCACCGGATGCGCCGCCAGCCACCCGGCGTCTTCATTCGCGGCACCGGGAAACAGCATCGCCCAAGGCGCATCGGGCGACGTCACCCGCCCCCACAACTCACCATTGATAAAGTTACCAAGCCGCCCCGCCGCAAGACCAGTCGGCACCATCGGCGCGACGAAATCGGTCACCTGCAGCCACGTACGCTTACGCTGCCACGCAAACAACACCATCGCGAGCGTCACGCCGAGAAATCCGCCATGGAACGACATGCCCCCTTCCCAAACCTTGAAGATGTCGAGAGGATGCGCGAAGTACCAGCTCGCCTTATAGAACAGCACATAACCCAGACGTCCGCCGAGTATCGTGCCGAGCACGCCGTAAAACAGCATGTCGTCGATATCCTTCGGGGTCCAGCCCTGTGCCGCGACATGCGGCAGACGCAGCCGCAACCGGCCCACGACGATCGCCATGACAAAGGCGACCAGGTACATCAGGCCATACCAGCGGACAGCCAGCGGCCCGAGATGAATGGCGATGGGATCGAAATTCGGGTGAATGTGCATCGTATCGTTATAGGGGTTCGGTAATCTGGAAACTCAAGCGCATTGGACGCGCCGCGCCACAAAGGGTTCGCCGCTAGCCGGCAAGCACATCGGCGTGAGCGCGCACGATGTCGATGAAACCGGCCAGCACAGGGCTCACTTCCGCCGTGCGCCACACCAGCCCGGTGACGACGGCGGGCACCGCCTCACGCAACGGACGATACACGACGCCCGTGCGCCGCAGGTTACGCAACGATTGCGGCACCAGCGCGACACCCATGCCCGCAGACACCAGGCTCACGATCGTCTGCATCTGGATCGCCTCCTGGCCTATGTGCGGCGTGAGACCGGCCGCGCCGTAGCAATCCATAATCATGTCATAAAAGCCTGGCGCCAGACGCCTTGGGAAAACGACCAGCGGCGCATCGCCCGCTTGCGCAAGGCTCAACGGCTCGTCGCGCCATTCGGCCGCGCCCGCCTCGCTGGCTCCATCGCCCGCAGCATCGAGCTCGATACGCGCCGCCATCTCCGTCGACATCGCGATCACCAGCGGCTCGCGCGCCAGCGGCAGCCACGACAGCTGCGACGCGTAGCGCGGCGGCAGCGGCCCGATGACCAGTCCCGCATCGACACGCCCCGCGACCAGCTCGTCGATCTGCACGTCGCTGGTCGCCTCGAGCAGTTCGAGCCGCACGCGCGGATGGCGCGCGCCGAACTCGCGCAACAGCGGCGGCAATAGCCCGTAATCCGCCGTCGACACGAACGCCAGCGACAGCACCCCCGCCTCGCCGCGCGCAAGACTCTGCGCCAATGGCCGCAACCCCTCCGCGCCCGCGAGCAGCCGCCGCACCTCGGGCAGCAGATCCGCGCCGACCGACGTCAGCTCGACCGAGCGTTTGGTGCGCGCAAACAGTTCGACGCCCAGCGTGTCTTCGAGCGCGCGGATTGCCTGCGACAGCGGCGGCTGCGTCATCGACAGCCGCGCCGCCGCGCGGCCGAAGTGCTTCTCTTCGGCGACGGTCACGAAATAGCGCAACTGGCGCAGATCAGGGACGGCAGGCAGGCTCATTGATATATTTTACGACCTAAACGACGCTGAATAATATATTGGACATTCTTTTGCAGAAACTCCATTCTTGCCCAACGCGCCCGAACTAGACTAAAGAACCCGCGCTGGAACCGCCCAGGCCGTTGCGCCGCAAGCGGGAAGCGAGCCGATCGGCGCGCACATCAAAACAACTGGATGGAGCTCCCCATGCCGTACAACCGTCGTTCGAAGAACATCACGCAAGGCGTCGCGCGTTCGCCGAACCGCTCGATGTATTACGCGCTCGGCTACCAGAAGGACGACTTCGACAAGCCGATGATCGGCATCGCCAACGGCCACTCGACCATCACGCCGTGCAACGCCGGCCTGCAACGCCTCACCGACGCCGCCGTCGAAGCCGTCAGGCGCTCCGACGCGAATCCGCAGACCTTCGGCACGCCGACCATCTCGGACGGCATGTCGATGGGCACGGAGGGCATGAAGTACTCGCTGGTGTCGCGCGAAGTGATCGCCGACTGCATCGAGACCTGCGTGCAAGGCCAGTGGATGGACGGCGTCGTCGTGATCGGCGGCTGCGATAAGAACATGCCGGGCGGCATGATCGGCCTCGCGCGGATGAACGTCCCGGGCATTTACGTGTACGGCGGCACCATCAAGCCGGGCAAGTGGAAGGGCGCGGACCTCACCATCGTGTCGTCGTTCGAGGCCGTCGGCGAGTTCACGGCGGGCCGCATGTCGCAGGAAGATTTCGAAGGGGTCGAACAGAATGCCTGCCCGACCACGGGCTCGTGCGGCGGGATGTACACGGCCAACACGATGAGCTCGTCGTTCGAGGCACTCGGCATGTCGCTGATGTATTCGTCGACGATGGCGAACCCCGATCAGGAAAAAGTGGATTCGGCAGCGGAATCGGCGCGCGTGCTGGTCGAGGCCGTGAAGAAGGATCTCAAGCCGCGCGACATCATCACGAAGAAGTCGATCGAAAACGCCGTCGCGCTGATCATGGCGACGGGCGGCTCGACGAATGCCGTGCTGCACTATCTGGCCATCGCGCACGCGGCGGAAGTCGAATGGACGATCGACGACTTCGAGCGGATGCGCAAGAAAGTGCCCGTGATCTGCGACCTTAAGCCGTCGGGCAAGTACGTCGCGACCGATCTGCACCAGGCCGGCGGCATCCCGCAAGTGTTGAAGTTGCTGCTCGACGCAGGCCTGTTGCACGGCGACTGCGTGACCATCACGGGCAAGACCATCGCTGAAGAACTGAAGGACGTACCCAGCAAGCCGCGCGCGGACCAGAAAGTGATCTATCCGCTCGACAAGGCGCTCTACGACGAAGGCCATCTCGCGATCCTCAAGGGCAACCTCGCCGAAGACGGCGCCGTCGCGAAGATCACCGGCCTGAAGAATCCGGTCATCACGGGCCCGGCACGCGTGTTCGACGACGAGCAAAGCGCAATGGATGCGATCCTCGCCGACAAGATCAAGGCAGGCGACGTCGTCGTGCTGCGCTATCTCGGCCCGCGAGGCGGTCCGGGCATGCCGGAGATGCTCGCGCCGACGTCTGCGATCATCGGCAAGGGGCTTGGCGAATCGGTCGGTCTCATCACCGACGGCCGCTTCTCGGGCGGCACGTGGGGCATGGTCGTGGGTCACGTCGCGCCGGAAGCGTTCGCCGGCGGCACGATCGCGCTCGTGCAGGAAGGCGACTCGATCACGATCGATGCGCACAAGCTGCTGTTGCAACTGAATGTCGACGACGCCGAACTGCAACGCCGCCGCGGCGCATGGAAGCAGCCCGCGCCGCGTTACACGCGCGGCGTGCTGGCCAAGTTCGCGGCGCTCGTGAAGCCGGCCAACAAGGGCGCTGTCACGGACTGACGCGGCGCGGCATCGCAGGGTGACGCAAACAACGCTTCGACGGGCAAAGGGGCACACGGCTCTCCGTGTGCCCCTTTGCTCTTATAATGCGTCCACCACGAGCCGGGCTGAGTCACCGGCGGAGACCATAATGAAATCGAAGTCGTATGCGGCACTCGTGCTGGCAGGCACTTTGGCATTCACCGGCACGGCGCGCGCGCAAGCTCCGGGCCTCGCACTCGCGCAAAAGCAGAACTGCATGAGCTGCCATTCGGTCACGCGGCAATTCATGGGACCTCCGCTGCACGATGTCGCCGCTAAATACGCGACGCGCAGCGATGCCGTGGTCTACCTCACGCGCAAGATCATGGAAGGCAGCGCAGGCGTGTGGGGACCCGTGCCGATGCCTGCCAACACGCAGGTCACGCAGGACGAAGCCGTGTCGCTGGCAAGCTGGATCCTGACGCTCAAGTAACGCACGCAGCCACTGCTTATTTGCTGGTGGTCGAATTGCCGAGTTCTTCGCGGATCGCCTCGCGCACCCAACTGAGCATTTCCGTTTCCAGCGCGAGCGCAACCTCGCGCGTGATCTGATTGACGAGCCAGGTCGTGTGATCCTGGAATGCATCGCGGCAGCGCGCCTCGATCAGATTGCGGCCATCGCCTTTCAGATAGGTCGCGAAACGGCCGCGCAAACGCTCGGCCAACACGTCGGCATCGTAGTCGGACCTCGCCGCAGGCGTCGGCGCAGGTGCGTGCTCCACGGGCGTCGTCAGCGCATCCGGCACGGACGGCGCGACATAGTGCTCGGCAGCCGAACCCGATGTGAACTCCGCTTCACCCGGCACGAACTGCGCGGGCTCGCGCATCGGCGTACGCGGAGATTCGTAGATGGAATCGAGAACGGGCACGTCGTCGTCAGCATGGACAGACGGCGTTTGCGGCTCCGCGTGCGCGGCTGGCTGTTGCTTCGCCTCGTGAGGCGCATCATGGCTGGCGTCGTCCTGCTCGCCGTGCGCCGTTCCATGCCTGCGCGCATGCGCGCCTTCATGGGCGTGCGCGCTGCTGCGCTTCGGCCGCTTCGCCTTCGCATGCGGCTCGTGACCCGTCTCCATCACATCGGTGAGAGTGGGGATGTCTTGATCGGAAGAGTCGGAAGGGTCGGAAGATTGGGACACGAAAGCACTCCCTTTAAAGATCGGACGAGCCGGTTCTGCGCAAATCGGACAACACCGCGCATCGAGCGGACAGAACCCGTCAGGCGCCCTGCTTGTAGTTATTCAGAGCATAGCCGCGATCGCGGTAGAAGCGATAGCGCTCGCGCCCCGCGGCGAGTTCGTCGGGCGCGTTGCCGACTATTTCCAGCAGGCGCTCGAAGCGCGCGAACTGCGACGGCACCGTCGCGCCCAGATTCAACAGTATCTGATGATGCGGCGCGTCGTCGAGCGACGACGTCAGCACGACGGGCGTTTGCGCCGCAAGCGGGCTCGCCGCGAGGCAGTGCGGGATGAAGTCGAGCGGCGAGAAGGTCCACAACTGTTCGTCGAACGCGCGCAGGCGCGGCGGTTCGGCCAGCACGACGAGCGGCTGGCCGGCCTGATACGCCTTGCGCACGAGACGGCAAGCATACTGCAGCGAATCGCCGACGTTCGAATGAAAGTCGATGCGTGTCATCGGCGATCCTGCTTCGCTGCGTGATGCGCGATCGGACTGCTACACGTCATTGTGCAGCGCGGTCGATCAGGAACTGCGACAGCAACGGCACGGGACGGCCCGTCGCGCCCTTTGCTGCACCGCTCTTCCATGCGGTGCCCGCGATGTCGAGGTGAGCCCACGGATACGCTTCCGTGAAGCGCGACAGGAAGCACGCTGCCGTCACGCTGCCCGCCGGACGTCCGCCGATGTTCGCGAGATCGGCGAAGTTCGACTTCAGTTGATCCTGATACTCGTCGTCGAGCGGCAGGCGCCACGCCGGGTCGGAGGCTTCCTTCGATGCGTCGAGCAGTTCGCCCGCAAGCGCGTCGTCTTTCGAGAACAGGCCGCTGTTGTGATGACCGAGCGCAATGATGCAGGCGCCCGTCAGCGTCGCGATGTCGATCACGGCGGCCGGCTTGAAGCGTTCGGCATACGTGAGCGCGTCGCACAGGATCAGGCGGCCTTCCGCGTCGGTGTTCAGCACTTCGATTGTCAGGCCCTTCATGCTGGTGACAATGTCGCCCGGCTTGGTCGCGTTGCCGGCCGGCATGTTTTCGCAGGTCGGAATGATGCCGACCACGTTTAGCTTCAGGCCCATTTCTGCGACGGCGCGCAGTGTGCCGAGCACGGAGCCCGCGCCGCACATGTCGTACTTCATCTCGTCCATGCTGTCGCCGGGCTTGAGCGAAATGCCGCCCGTGTCGAACGTGATGCCCTTGCCGACCAGCACGACGGGCGCGGCCTTCGCGGAGCCGCCCTGATACTGGAGAACGATGAACTGCGGCGGTTCGACGGAGCCTTTGGTGACCGACAGGAACGAACCCATCTTGAGTGCTTCGAGCTGCTTCTGGCCGAGCACTTCGACCTTCAGCTTCCAGTCTTTCGCGAGCTTCTTCGCGGTCGTGGCCAGATAGGTCGGCGTGCAGACGTTGCCCGGCAGGTTGCCGAGGTCCTTCGTCAGATCCATGCCGTTCGACAGCGCGACGCCCTGCTTGAGGGCTACCTTCGCGAGCTTCTCGTCAGCTGCGTCGACGCTGAACACGATACGCTTGAGCGCGCGCGTGCTGTTGTCCGGCTTGCTCTTCATCTGCGTGAACCGGTAAGTCAGTTCGCGCAGTGCCAGAATGGCGGCGCGCACGGCCCAGTCCGACGAGCGTTCCTTGACAGGCGCCTGAGCGAGCGTGAACGTGACCTGGGTGATCTTCGTGCCGAGGATCGCGCGCCACGCGGCGCGCACGGCGTCGCCATAGACCTTCTGGGTGAACGCGTCCTGCTTGCCGAGACCGACCAGCAGCACGCGCGACGCGCCGATGCCCTGCACTTCATGCAGGAACACCGTGCTGCCCGTCTTGCCGTCCATGTCGCCCGCCTTGATGATGCGCGTGAGCAGACCCTTGGTGGCCGCGTCGATTTCCAGCGCCGCGCCCGACAGCGTCTGCGACTCGAACACGCCGATCACGATGCAATCCGATTTTCCGGTAAGGAACCCGTTGGTCGAGCCTTTGCTCCAATCACAGGCTTTTATGCTAAAGTCCATCGCGCTTGTCCTCGGATAAAATCTGGGCTTAGGATGAAAGCCGCAATTATCCGCTATTTTTCCCGCGGCGGCTGCACGAAGGCGTGATGGGGCTCAACCCCACTGCCTGTCGGAGCGCGCCCTCTCCTCATCAACCATGATTTTTGAACGCTCTCTCCAGCGCGAACTGGCGTATACGGCTGGCGCCGTGTTCATGGTTCTGCTCACGCTGGTCCTGACGACGATGATGATCCGCATCGTCGGCTTCGCGGCGTCCGGTGAAATCGACCCGCGCGACGTGCTCGTGCTGATCGGTCTGACGGTCATCGGCTACCTCGCGATCATGCTGGTCGCGACGCTGTTCGTGTCGATCCTGTTCGTGCTCACGCGCTGGTACAAGGATTCCGAAATGGTCGTGTGGCTCGCCTCGGGCGTCAGCCTCACGCGTTTCATCAAGCCGATCGGCCTGTTCGCGACGCCCATCATCATTCTGATTGCCTTCTTCGTGTTCGTCGGCTGGCCGTGGTCGAACCAGCAGAGCAAGCTGATCCGCGCGCGCTTCCAGCAGCGCGACGAGGTCTCGCTGCTCGCGCCGGGCCAGTTCCGCGAATCGGCTACGAGCCATCGCGTGTTCTTTATCGAGAAGATGTCGCCCGATCAGGGTCACGTCGAAAACGTGTTCGTCACGAGCACCGAGGGCGGCAAGGTGAACGTGGTCGTGTCGAAGAACGGCCACACGGAAACGCATAAGAACGGCGACCGCTTCGTCGTGCTCGAAAACGGCCGCCGCTATGACGGCGAGCCGGGCCATCCCGACTTCCGCATCATGGAGTTCGAGCGCTATGGCGTGAAGATCCAGAGCCAGCCGGTCGTCAATACGCCCACCACGACGGGCACGCCGACGCTCGACCTGTTCCGCGACCCGACCCGCCAGAATCTGGCTGAATTCGCATGGCGCGCGGGCCTGCCCTTGATCGCGATCAACCTGATGCTGCTCGCCATCCCGCTCGCGCACCAGAATCCGCGCCGCAGCCGCACGATCAATCTCGTGATGGCCGTGCTGATCTATCTGACGTACTCGAACCTGCTGAACGTCGTGCAGTCGTGGATCGAGCAAGGCAAGATGTCGTTCGGCGTGGGGCTCGTGGGGCTGCATGTCGTGGTGGCGCTG
Source organism: Paraburkholderia sp. XV (assembly GCF_020177535.1). Classification (NCBI taxonomy): domain Bacteria; kingdom Pseudomonadati; phylum Pseudomonadota; class Betaproteobacteria; order Burkholderiales; family Burkholderiaceae; genus Paraburkholderia; species Paraburkholderia sp. XV. Next base: position 8,323 of record NZ_JAGUUD010000188.1, read on the forward strand.
GTCGTCGCGTTCATTTTCTGGCTGCGGGTGCGCAACCGGCCGCTCTTCACGCGGGCGACGTTCAGCCGGTCGTCGAGCCGTCCGGCGCAGGGAGCGTGACCAATGCGCATCTATGAAAAGTATTTCGCGCGTCAGGTTTACCTCACGTTCATCTTCATTCTGTTCGCGTTTTCGGGTCTGTTCTTCTTCTTCGACCTGATCAACGAACTGAACTCGGTCGGCCACGGCAACTACAAGTTCCAGTACGCGGTGCTGCGCGTCGCGCTGCAGACGCCGTCGCGTTTCTACGAAATCATTCCCGTTGCGGCGTTGATCAGCGCGATCTACGTGTTCGCGCAGATGGCGGCGAATTCCGAGTACACGATTTTCCGCGTGTCCGGTCTCGCCACCAACCAGGCGCTGCGCTCGCTGCTGAAGATCGGTATCCCGCTGGTGTTCCTCACGTACATCATTGGCGAAGTGGTCGGGCCGTACACGGATCAGTTGTCGGAGCGGGTGCGTCTGGAGGCGCTCGGGTCGTCGGTGTCGAGCAATTTCGAGTCGGGCGTCTGGGTGAAGGACACGCTGACGGCGCGTGCCGACGGCGAACAGGTGACGCGCTTCGTGAACGTCGGGCAGTTGCAGCCGGACGCGACTATCTCGAACGTGCGCATCTACGAGTTCGACTCGAAGTTCCGTCTGTCGAACGTGCGCATCGCGAAGTCGGGCAAGTATCAGCCGCCCGGCCACTGGCTGCTGACGGACGTCACGGACACGCAACTGATCGACGTCGCGCAGGACGCCAGCAAGCCCGCCGATGCGTTGAACCCGGTGTATCGTGCGAAGCAGGTGACGTTGCCTGAATACTCGCTGCGCTCGGAATTGACGCCGCAAATTCTGTCGGTGCTGCTGGTTGCGCCGGAGCGGATGTCGATGTTCAATCTGTTCCGTTATATCCAGCACTTGACCGAGAACCATCAGGACACGCAACGGTACGAGATCGCGCTGTGGCGCAAGGTGTTGTATCCGTTCGCGGTGTTCGTGATGCTGGTGCTGTCGCTGCCGTTTGCTTACCTGCACACGCGCGCGGGCGTGGTTGGGGTGAAGGTGTTCGGCGGGATCATGCTGGGGATGAGTTTTCAGCTGTTCAATACGCTGTTCTCGCACATCGGCAATCTGAATACGTGGCCAGCGCCGTTGACGGCGGCGACGCCGGGGTTGATCTATCTCGTACTTGGGCTCGTCGGGCTCAAATGGGTCGACAGGCATTAGGCGTTTTTTATTTGTTCTCTACGAGGCGATATGGGATCTCATGGCGTGGTGCTGTTTGCGCATGGCGCGAGAGATCCTCGCTGGGCCGAGCCTTTCGAGCGGCTGCGCGCCCGGTTGCTTGAGTTGCGCGGGGAGGCCGCTGGGCCGGTTTCGTTGGCGTTTCTTGAGCTTATGACGCCTGGTTTGCCTGAGGCTGTGGCTGCTCAGGTCGCAGCAGGTGCTTCCGTTGTCAGCGTTGTGCCGGTTTTTTTTGGGCAAGGTGGGCATGTTCGGCGTGATCTGCCGGTGATTCTTGATCAGTGCCGCAGCGCGAATCCTTCTGTTGAGATTCGTTGTAGTACGGCTGTTGGCGAGGATGCCGAAGTGATTGAGGCGATTGCTGTGTATTGCCTGCGGCAAGCTTTGGTTTGAGGTTGGTTTTGGTTTTGGTTTTGGTTTTTGTCTGGCGACGTTGGGCGGGGTCTGTTTCTTCGCTGGCCTCCGCGATTTGTCCTCGGGCTTCATGCGTCGGCGTTTGGGTGTCTGCCTTTGCGCTGGCATCCGCGTTACGTTAGCTCGCTTCACGCGTCGCCCCTGTGC
>NZ_JAGUUD010000189.1:0-10127 GCF_020177535.1 Paraburkholderia sp. XV
GCCCCGCACAGGGGCGACGCCTGAAGCACGCTAACGTAACGCGGATGCCAGCGCAGAGTCAAATCGCGGATGCCAGCGAAAAAAGGCCAAAACACCAAACAGCGACGACGCATGAAGCAAGACACCAAACCGCAACGCATGAACCCCAAAGGAAAATCCCGAACACCAAAAGCATCGAAAATCCGCACGCACGTGCACAAATCCCCGTGAACGTTTGCGGAACCAATCCCTGAAAAGCATCATTTTTTTCTATGCTTTCTGGTTAAAGAAAGCTGATTCAAAGGTCGTTAATCAATTCGGTGCCGGACGTCTGGCCGCTTCGTTACAATGAAGCAAGTCAGTCATCGATAAGACTCTTCGCCGCCGCGTGCTGTACTCGTATTCGGAGCTCGACTGGAGGCAAATTTTTTGCCCGGGGACCCTTCATGAACGACGATCAACACGATCAGGTGCTTTTCGCCCGATTCGGAACGAGCAGCCCCTGCTGGCGCCTGTCGAGCGACAGCAATGCGCTCGAACTGACGCCCGAAACGGATGACGACAAGGCCACGGTCGCCATTGCCCTGTCCGGTGCGCAGGCCGCGCAGATCCGCAGGCTCACGGGCGTCACCGCGCATCTGACCATGGACGTGCGCCTGTCCGGCGAAGCACTGCGTCTGCATCTCGTCGGCAAGAAACTCAACAGCAGCACCTGGGCGGGCACGGCTTCGGCGTACGAAGACACCGAGTCCGTCGCGCGCGATCTGGTGCATGGGCTGTCGTTCGCCGAGCAGGTCGTGTCAGAAGTCAATTCCGTCGTCGTGATCGTCGACAAGAACGGCCGCATCCAGCGCTTCAACCGGCTGGCCGAAGAACTCACGGGCATGAAGGAAGAAGACGTGGTCGGGCGCAGCGTCTGGGCGCTGTTCATGTCGTCCGAAGCGGGCGCGGCGTCGAGCCAGAACATCTCGGGCTTCTTCAATCAAGGCGTCGCGTATGAAGTCGAGCGGCGCGTGCGCACCGTGCACGGCGAGCGGCTTTTCCTCTTTCGCAACAAGTTCGTGATGAGCGGCAGCGGCGTCGACGAACAGTTTCTGATCTGCTCGGGCACCGACATTACAGAGGAACGCCGGGCCCAGGAACGCCTGTCGGAACTGGCGAACACCGATTCACTGACAGGCCTGCCCAATCGCAACGCGATTCACGACAAGACGCGCGCGGCCATCGCCAGCGCGGCGGCGGGCGAAGCCGTCGGCATCCTGTTTCTCGATCTCGACAACTTCAAGAAGGTCAACGACCACTACGGCCATGTGTTCGGCGACCGGCTGATCCAGGATGTGTCGTCGGCCGTGCGCGAGTGCCTCGCCGACGACGACACGCTCGCGCGCCTGGGCGGCGACGAGTTCATCGTGTTGTCGCCCGTTGCGTCCGTCGCGTCGATGGAAGCGATGGCGCAGCGCATTCTGGAGCGGCTGCGCGTACCGTTCAGCCTCGGGCTCGTCGAGGTCTACACGGGCTGCTCGATCGGCATCGCGATGTTCCCGGAGCATGGCGACAGCCTCGAAGCGCTGATCCGCGCAGCCGACACCGCCATGTACGTCGCCAAGGACGACGGCAAGCGCACCTATCGCGTGTTCTCGCCGGAGATGAACCGCAAGGTCGCCGAGTACATGTGGCTCGATACGAACCTGCGGCGCGGCCTCGAAGAAGGCCAGTTGACGCTGCACTATCAGCCCAAGCTGTCGCTGGCCACGGGCACCGTGTACGGCGTCGAGGCACTGGTGCGCTGGAATTCACCGGAGCGCGGGCAGATCATGCCCGCCGCGTTCATTCGCTACGCCGAAGAGTCAGGGCTGATCGGACCGCTTGGCCGCTGGGTCATGGAGACGGCGGCCGAACAGGCTGCCCAATGGAAATCGCGCGGGCTGTCGCTGCGTGTGGCGATCAACGTGTCGGCGCGGCAACTGGTGGATACGGCCGTCGTGTCGCACTTCACCGAGGCCTTGCAACGCGCGCAGCTCGATCCTTGCCTGCTCGATATCGAGCTGACGGAAAGCTGCCTGATCGAAGACGAAGCAGCCGCGATCGATCTCATCACGCAATTCCGCAATCTCGGCGCGCAGGTCCATCTGGACGATTTCGGCACAGGTTATTCGTCGCTGTCGCAGCTCGGGCGCATTCCGCTCGACGTGATCAAGCTGGACCGCAGCTTCGTGAGTTCGATCAACGCGGACAGGAAATCGCAGGCGCTGGTGCGTTCGATGGTAGCCGTCGCGCAGGCGCTGCAATTGAAGGTAGTGGCGGAAGGGATCGAGACGGAATCGGAAGAACTGTTCATGAAAGGACTGGGCGTCGAATATGTGCAGGGCTTTCTCTACGGTAAGCCGATGCCCGCAGCCGATTTCGAGCGCTGGCTGCATGACAGGCAGAAGATCCGCTTGATCGCCTGAACCCCCGAAAAGTTCGCTGGATCATCGGGATCTCCCGCCTGGCCGTCGATACGGCTGATTACTGCGTATTGCATGCTGCCTGATGCCTTTGCTACGTTGATGGTTGCGTCAATACCTGACGGGTGCAGACGGAGCGCGTGAACCTTGAGCGCGGGGGCGTTCTGCCAATCAGACTACCGTCCTTCCTGCTTACGCAACGTTCATCGCAGCCGGGCGCAGATTGCCCGCACGGCGGTTTTGCAGCATCACGAGCCGCTCCATGAAGGCGAGATCCTTCTCCTCGATCGTGAACGCGGACTGCACCCAGTCTTCCGTAATTTCCATCAGTTCGGCACGCGACAGCTGCAGCACGCGCTGACGCGCCCGCACCATCGCGCGGATGCCGTTGAGCTTGGGGCGCAACGTGTCGATGAAGGTGCGCGTGGCGATATACGCCTCGCCCGGCTCGAACAGCTGGTCGACGAGGCCGCGGCTCTCGTGCCACTCCGCCGTGTGCGACTCGCCGCCGCCGATCAGTTCTTCCGCGAGGCGCATGCCCGCCTTGCGTGCAACGAGCGAATAGCCGCCCATGCCCGGAAACAGGTTGAAGGCGATCTCCGGGAAGCCCATCCGCGCGTCGTTCTGCGCGAGTACGAAATGATGAGCGAGCGCCGCTTCAAAGCCGCCGCCGAGTGCGCTGCCCTCGACCATCGCAATCGAAATCGCGCCGGTATCGAAGCCGCGCGCCGCCGCATGCACGCAATCGACACAGGCGCGCGCATACGCCATCAACTCCTGGCGTCGGCCTGCGCGGATTGCGTCGGCAAAAAAGCTGAGATCGCCGCCGACGTTGAACATGGTCGGAATCACGGAGCCTGTCACCCAAAAATCGATGCGCACATTGGAATCGCGCGCGGCCCGCGCGAGTTCGAGAATGTCGTGCACCAGTTCGAGGTTGAAGCATGGACGCGGTTGCGCGCGCAACATCATCCACATGACGTTGCGCTCTTCTTCGTAATACGCGGAGATTTGCGACAGCTTGCCAGCTTCGAGGAACGGACGGCAGGCGTGATGGTTTTGCAGATTCATTTTGACTGGTCCTTTTGAAGTTAAAAACCCGGGTGAAGCATTGCGAGCCTAAAACAGACCAGAATCTGGTGGGGCGGCCTAACCAACAGAAGCATGCAGTTCTTCATAAGTATGGCGACGCCCGCTGGGCGGGCTTCTTGCCAGGCGCGGCTGGCGCAAACGATTGCCGCCTGAAATAAAACTTCGAACACGCGTTTTCACCGCCGCTTCAATAAGGGCACAAAGCGGTAATTAGAATATCTGTTTTAATTCCGGCGAATGCGTGCGGCGAACGTTTTAGTGCAATCCGAAATTATTCTGATTGCATTGTTTTGTGAATTCGTGGCGAGCAGGGGCAAAAAGCGGCAAACGGGCAAAACCGCCGCTGTCAGTCGTGCTGTGCAGTCGGTGCTCGACGCGCGCCGTCGATCGGTGCGCATGCAACGGCATGCGCAGTGACGGTGCGCTTTACTGCAAGCGCGCGGACCAGCGATCGGCGTTTTCCTGCGACAGGCCTGCCGCGAGCGCGGCCTCGCGGATCTGCCGCCACGTCTGCGGATCGACGGGAATGCCGTTGGCCTCGCGCTCGGCGCGCGTCGCGCGCTCCGGCTCGCCCGGCGCATAAATGCGCTCCGCGCCGCCCGCGAGCGGCGACGCCTTCACCCATTCGACGAACGCGTCCGCCTCGGCCTCGGCGTTGGGCGCATCGAATGCGGCGGGATCGGCGATCACCGACAGCATGCAGTTGATGATCGCATTGGTCTTTTGCAGCGTGTCCTCGTGGGTCGTGTAGCCGCCCGACAGCGCGCCGCCGAAAATCTCGCACATCGCCGCGAGGCCGAAGCCCTTGTGCCCGCCCGCCTGTCCGCCGACCGGCATCAGCGCGCCGAACGGCGCTTCCATCATCACTTTCGGCTCGACGGTCGGCTCGCCTTCGTGGTCGATCAGCGAGCCGGGCGGCACCTGCTTGCCCTGGTTGTACGCCACGCGCGTCTTGCCGTAAGCGACGGCGCTCGTTGCGAAGTCGAGCACGAGCGGCGCCTTGCCCTCGCGCGGAAAGGCCGCGCAAAACGGATTCGTGCCGATGCGGCGGTCCGCGCCGCCGAACGGCGCAACGAGCGGATCGCCCGCCACGTTGACGAAGTGAAACGACGCGAGGCCCGCCTTCGCGCACTGCTCGGCCCAATGCCCGATCCGCCCGATGTGATGCGCGTTGCGCAGCGCGACGGCGCACACGCCGAGCTTTTTCGCACGCTCGATGCCGAGTTCCATCGCCTCATGCGCGACGACCTGGCCGAAGCCCTTGCCGCCGTCGACGGTCAACACTGCGCCGACATCCTTCACGACGCGCGCGTGCCCATTCAGCTTCAACTCGCGATCGCGCAGCGAATCGACATAGCGCGGGATCATGCCGACGCCATGCGAATCGTGTCCCGTGAGATTGGCCGCGACGAGGTGATCGGCGACGAGCTGGGCTTCACGCGGCGAACTGCCCGCCTGCTCCCATATCGCGCGCACGTAGGCGTGCAGGTGGTCGACGGGAATACGGGGAGCGTGCGTGTCGTTCATTCGATGATCGGTTCGTCAAAGGAAACAGATAGACAGTGAGAGAAGCCGCCGGCTTCTCTCACGCGAAATAACGCTTCAGCGTCGAACGTTCGGGACGGACCTCAAGGCGCGGCGGCGATCACCTCGGCGACCGCCGCGGTCAGCTTCTTGCCGTACGGCACATGCAGGAACTCGTTCGGACCATGCGCGTTGGACTTCGGCCCGAGCACGCCGCACACCATGAACTGCGAGGTCGGAAAGCCCGCCTTCAACACGTTCATCAGCGGGATCGTGCCGCCCTGCCCGATGAACGCGACGTCCGCGCCGAAGTGCTGGCGCGACGCGTCGTTCAGCGCCGTGCCGAGCCACGGCGCGAGTTCCGGCGCGTTCCAGCCCGTCGCGGCGCCCGCGTCCGGCTTGAACGTGACCTTCGCGTTGTACGGCGGATCGAACTCCAGCAGCGACTTCAGCTGCTGCACCGCGTTTTCTGCGTCGACGAGCGGCGGCAGACGCAGCGACAGCTTGAACGCGGTGCGCGGACGCAGCACGTTGCCCGCATCCGCGAGCGACGGCAGACCCGCCGCGCCCGTCACCGACAGCGACGGACGCCACGTCGAATTGAGCAGCGCTTCTTTCGGATCGGTGGTGGTCGGCAGCACGGGGCCGCCGTCCTGGCCGCAGGCCCACGGCAGTTTTTTCCACACGTCGTCGCCGAGAATCTTCGCGGTCGCTTCGGCTTCGTCGAGACGGTCGAGCGGAACCGGGCAATGGAAGCCCTTCGGCAGCAGCGTGCCGTCGGCGGCGTCTTCGAGGCGCTCGAACATTTGCCGCATGATGCGGAAGCTCGACGGCGCGATGCCGCCGTAGCCGCCCGAGTGAATGCCCTCGTCGAGCACCTGCACTTCGAGGTCGCCGGACACGAGGCCGCGCAGCGACGTGGTGAGCCACAGCTGATCGTAGTTGCCCGCGCCCGAGTCGAGGCACACGACGAGGCCGACCTTGCCGAGCCGCTCGCGCAAGGCGTCGACATACGGCAGCAGGTCGTAGCTGCCCGACTCTTCGCAGGTTTCGATCAGGCCGACGCAGCGCGGCCGTTCGATGCCTTGCGCGTCGAGCGCGGCCAGCGCCGTGAGGCTGGCGTAGATCGCGTAGCCGTCGTCAGCGCCGCCGCGGCCATAGAGCTTGCCGTCTTCGAGCTTCGGCGTCCACGGGCCGAGGTCGTTGCGCCAGCCGTCGAACTCCGGCTGCTTGTCGAGGTGACCGTACAGCACGATGGTGTCCGTGCTGCCCGAGCGCGTGGCAGGCGATTCGAAGAAGATCACGGGCGTGCGGCCCGGCAGACGCACGATTTCCAGCTTCAGTCCGCGCACGGGCTGCTGCTCCGCCCATTTCGCGGCTTCCGTGATCACGCGCTCGATATAGCCGTGCTTTTCCCAGTCGGCATCGAACGCCGGGCTCTTCGCGGGCACGGCAATGTAGTCGGTAAGCGCCGGCACGATCTCGTCGTTCCATTTGCGATCGACGAATTCGCGCAGTGTGTCGTGATTCAGCTTTTGAGCCTGTTGGGTATCGTCGGAGATCATGATGGCGGGATCCGGTGCAGTCGAAACGCACATGATAGACCTTACGGCGCGGCTTGCCGAATTCGTGTGAACCTCATGTAAACAACAAGGGCGCCTGCCTTGCAATCGCCCTTCAAACCGCAAGCGAACGATGCCCGATCGCGCGACAATGGAAAGATAGATGGCACGTCTGTGGAGGCTCGATGAACACCGTGATGATGATACAAGGCGTCGCGGCCTTCGCCGCGCTGGGGCTGTACTTCCTGCCGTCCATCATCGCCGACCGCCGCAAGCGCTACGACATGCTGACCCTTGCCCTGTTCAATGCATGCATGGGCTGGACGGTGTTCGGCTGGATGATCGCGATGTACTGGGCGTGGCAGCCGAATCCACCCGTCAATCTGGAAGGCGAAGTGGTGCGCTCGCGGCGCATCATCAGCATGCGAAGCTTTACGAAGGGGCTCGGCGAGCGCGTGCGGATGCGCGAATCGCGCGACCGTTCGGCCAAGTAGCACGCAGCCTGCCGCTCAACGACCAGGACCTCACGATGCAAATCACTCCGTTCCGGATTTCGATTCCCGACTTCGAGCTTGCCGCGCTCAAGACGCGCCTCGCGCAAACACGCTGGCCCGACACGTTCGACAGCGCGCCCTGGGCGCTCGGCACCGACATGAACTATTTGCGCGATCTCGTCGATTACTGGGCGAGCGGCTACGACTGGCGCGCGACGGAAACGCGGCTCAACCAGGAGCCGCAATTCGTCGCGCAGCTCGGCGATCTGGCCGTGCATTTCGTGCATCGGCGCGGCACGGGGCCGAAGCCCTACCCGCTCGTCATCACGCATGGCTGGCCAGGCTCGTTCATCGAGTTCGCCGAACTGTTGCCGCAGCTGTGCGACCCGGCGTCGTTCGGCGCGGACCCTGCCGACGCATTCGACGTCGTCGTTCCGTCGATGCCCGGCTATGGCTTTTCGGAACGGCCTTCGAAGCCGGGCATGTCGGTGTTCGCGATCGCCGGCCTGTGGGTGGAGCTGATGCGCGGCCTCGGCTACACGCGCTTTGGCGCGCAGGGCGGCGATCTGGGCGCGGCGGTGTCGATCGCGTTGGCGGCCGGCCATGCGCAGCATGTCGACGGCATTCATCTCAACTTCCTGCCGAGTTCATATGCGCCGGGCGTCCCGCCCGACGATCCGTCCATCACGCAGGAAGAGCGGGATTTTCTCGCATCCAAGGCGGTATTTGCCGATGCCGAAGGCGCCTACGCGCACCTGCACGCGACGAAGCCGAACACCGCGGCGTTTGCGTTGAACGATTCGCCGGCGGGACTGGCTGCGTGGATCGTCGAGAAATTCCGTGCGTGGAGCGATTGCGACGGCGACGTGGAGCGCGTGTTTTCAAAGGACCAGTTGCTGACCGATCTGTCCTTGTACTGGCACACGCAGACGATCGGCTCGTCGATGCGGCTCTACGCGGAAACGCGCGCGCGGCCATTGCGCTTCGAGCCCGGCCAGCGTGTCACGCCGCCGCTCGGCTTTGCGCGCTTTCCGAAGGAGATCAGCCGGCCGCCGCGTTCGTGGATCGAACGTGTGTTCAACGTCACGCAGTTCGCGGATATGCCGCGCGGCGGGCACTTCGCTGCGATGGAACAGCCTGCGCTGCTCGCTGAGGAGATTCGGCGTTTTTTCCGGCCGCTGCGCGGCTGAGCGTTCAATCGCGCGTCGTTATCGACGCTAGCGACGTTATCGACGTTATCGACGCGACTGTGCAAGCGTATCGAAGCGCTCGCGCGCGGCGTCGAGCGCGCCGCCGTGCGTTTCCGCCCAGCGGTCGAGCGTGACGAGTGCGTCGCTCAACGACAGCCCGAGCGCGCTCAACCGATATTCGACATGCAAAGGTTTCGTGCCGCACACGTCGCGGATCACGAGGCCGTTGCGCTCCAGTTCGCGCAGCGTCTGCGACAGCACCTTCTGCGAAATACCGCCAATCTTGCGCAGCAGCGCGTTGTTGCGCATCGGTCCGTTTTGCAGCGCGGGCAGGATCAGCAGTGTCCATTTACTCGCGATCAGTTCAAGCGCGAGCCGCGACGAACAGGCCTCGTCGAATACGTTGCCTGGGTGCTGCGCGTCGTGCGGGACGTCGACGGAATGGTCCGGCGCGGACATTGCCATGGTTACCAGAAGGTGCGTAATGGTCAGCGGGTCACTATACCTCTACGCTGCGTCCATTCTTCAAATGGAGGTAGTGATGGCGTGGTTAATCCTGCTCGCGGCGAGCGTCGTTGAAATCCTGATGGGTCTCGCGCTCAAGTATGCGAATGGCTGGACGCGTTTCTGGCCGAACGTCGGCGGCGTGGCGGCCGCGCTTGCGAGCGTCTTCCTGCTGACGCTCGCGATGAAGCACCTGCCCGCAGGCACCGCGTATGTCGTGTGGACGGGCATTGGGTCGATGGGTATCACGCTGCTCGGCATCGTGCTGTTCGGCGATCCCGTGTCGGCGCCGCGCATCGCGTGCATGGCGATGATCGTTGGCGCGGCGGCGGCGCTCAAGTGTATCGACGGGTAGTGCGGTTTTTGTATCTGGCACGCGACGGCAGCGCGCGAAACAATTCGCTGTTCGCGCGACTGGCGCTCAATCGAGGTGGATCACCACCGGGGAGCGCGAACCGGGATGCAGATCCCGTCATGCCGCGCGCCTGGGCCTTGCCTTGATCGTTCGATCGGTCTTCCTTCAAGGAGCTCACGCAATGCCTCAAACCTCGCATCTCGTTGCATTTGCCGTTGTCGCGCTCGGTATGGCGCTCACGCCCGGGCCCAATATGATCTATCTGATCTCGCGGTCGATCTGTCAGGGGCGCGTGGCTGGTCTGATTTCGCTTGGCGGTGTGGCGCTGGGTTTCGTGGTTTATATGTTCTGTGCCGCGTTCGGCATTACGGCGTTGCTGCTTGCTGTGCCGTTCGCGTATGACGCGCTGCGGTTTGGTGGCGCGCTGTATCTGCTCTATCTCGCGTGGCAGGCTGTGAAGCCGGGCGGACGCTCGCCGTTCCAGGTGCGCGATCTGCCCGTCGATAGTCCGCGCAAGCTGTTCACGATGGGCTTTATCACGAATCTGCTGAATCCGAAGATTGCGGTGCTTTATCTTTCGCTGCTGCCGCAGTTTGTTGATCCGCAGTATGGGAGTGTGCTTGGGCAATCGCTGATGTTCGGTGTGGTTCAGATCGTGCTGAGCATTTCGGTTAATTCGGCCGTCGCGATGACGGCGGGATCGATTGCTGTGTTTCTCGCGAGGAAGCCGACGTGGGTCGTGGTGCAGCGGTGGATGATGGGGACGGTGCTTGCTGGGCTCGCGGTTAGGATGGGGATGGACGCGGGGCGGTAGGGTTTTGATGTTTTGGTTTTGGTTTTGGTTTTGGTTTTGGTTTTGGTTTTGATGTTGTGTTCTTGGCTGTTGCGCTGGCATCCGCCTCATGACCCCGCGCTGGCATCCGCGATTCGTTAGCGTGCTTCAAGCGTCGCCCCTGTGCGGGGCGGCACCTACTTTTCTT
>NZ_JAGUUD010000018.1:0-94972 GCF_020177535.1 Paraburkholderia sp. XV
ACCTGAACATCGCGAGCGTGCAGGACACGATGGCGAGCAACGCGCATCAGGAAAGCATGGGTGGCGGGTTCAGCATCAGTCAGGGCGGCGGCAGCGCGAGTTTCAGTCACACCAACGCAAATGCTAACGGCAGCTATGTGGGCGTGAACGAACAGGCAGGTATCCAGGCGGGTGACGGCGGATTCAACGTCAACGTCAAGGGCAACACGGACCTGAAAGGCGCGATCATCGCGAGCGATGCCGACGCGTCGAAGAACAACCTGTCGACGGGCACGCTCACGTATTCCGACATACAGAACCAGTCGAGTTACAACGCACATTCCAGCGGGTTCAGTGCAGGCGCGACGACGGGCGACGGCGGCTCGAACTACACGACGCACGGCCCCACTTCCGGCAAGAACGCAGGCGGCGGTGCGCCGATGTTGAGCCAGAACGACAGCGGCAGCGATAGCGCTACTACGCGCAGCGGGATTAGCGCGGGTACGATCAACGTCACGGACAGCGCGCATCAGACGCAGGACGTGGCGAGCCTGAACCGCGATACGTCGAACACGAACGGCACTGTCGCAAAACTGCCGGACGTGAACAACATACTGAACAATCAGGCTGACATGATGGCGGCGGCGAGCGCGGCAGGCGAAGCGGTGTCGCGGCGCGTGGGCGACTTCGCCGATTCGAAACTCAAGGAAGCACAGGCAGCTGGCGACCAGGCTGGCATCGACGCATGGAAGGAAGGCGGCACGGCGCGCGCGGAAATGCAGGCGGCAGGTGGTGCACTCGTCGCGGGTCTCGCGGGCGGTAATGCGCTTGGCGGCGCGGCTGGTGCAGGCATTGCGTCGATTGCTGCGGGCAAGCTGAACGAACTGAGTGGTGCGATTGCAGGTTCGAATCCGACTGGCAACGCGAGCATGAACGAAGCGCTCGGCAACATCGTGGCAAACGCGATTGCGACTGGCGCGGGCGCGGCGGTCGGCGGCAATGCGGGCGCACTCTCCGGTTATGACGTTGACCGGTTCAATCGGCAGTTGCATCCTGATGAAACGAAGGTTATTCATGAACTAGCCAACGGTGACGCAGATAAGGAACACCGTCTGGAAGCGGCGGGATGTGCGCTGGTCCACTGCGCGGCAGAGTATGCGCCGGGCACGGTCGATTACGCGAAGTACTCGGCTCTAGAAAAAGAAGGTGCGGGTTATACGGCAGAACAAGCGCAATTGAAAAACTACAATGGAACACTGTTCTCGACGGCGGCTGCGGGCGGTATGGTCAGGCAAACGTCGGGGAGCAGTTTGTTTCAGTACACATCGCAAGATGCAAAGGCGGACAGCAGCGCCTTTATTTCCAATGTGCTCGCCACTCAACCTGGCTTTGGCCTAAGCTTGGGTGCAAACGCACAGGGTCATCTGTTTAGTGTTGGGGCAGGCGCTGAAGTGGGCGTCACTGTTGGGTTGGGCCGCAGTCTAAATATGTGTGTGTATGCTCAGGCATGTGGTAATTACGGCTTGGGCTTTTATGGGGGTGCAGGTATATCTGCAACCCTTAGTCAAGGCGCGCCAAGCACAGGTAGTTCGTCAAGCAGAGGCGGATTCCTTGCTGGAGGGGTTGGTCCGGTAGCTGATGTCACTGTGACGCGTGATACTTCGAGTGGAGCTATATCTGCCGGAAAAGGCGTGATCGGCATAGGTGGAGGTTTTGCGGCAGGGGGCACTCAATGTAAGCAGTACAGCGGCTGCGCGGGAGGAAACTAATGGCGTTCAAAATCGGTGCTCTAGCTGTTGCTATCGTTTTTGCGTTTGTCTTCGCCCTTATTCAGCGTAAAGCTGCCGGCGAGAAATATAAGGGGATGAGAGTTGCAAGTTATGGATTTCCGTTCGCGATAATCGGATTATTAGCAGCGGTTGTTGGTCGAGTGAATATCGGCGTTGCATTTGTTGTGATTGCCTTTCCTTTATATATCCTGGGCAGCATCATTCACGTCAAAGCCATGATGCAAGGGTCAGGAAGCATTGACGAGAAATAAACATGCTTTAAACAACCAACCCATCTTTGATTTGGGTTGGTTGTGGCTTGATTCAAGCTGGCGTGATTGAGCCCAGTTCGCCATCTGGCAGAATCGCGTCTTTAGGGCAAAAGTCGCGTAGGGCAAAAAGCTGAAGGCTCAGAACTTTGTCAGGGAATCGATGTGTAAGTGCATGGCACGTCGGGGAAAACGAGGCTCGCCAACGCGGTGGGCATCGGGGTTCGCAGTTCGTTACAACCGGCAGTTGCATCCCGAGGAAACGCAGGTCATCGAGAATCTGGCAAACGGCGATGCGGACAAGGAACACGGGTGCGATTGCGGGACCAACTGGGGCTAACGTCGGATTCTTCAGCAACATGATTCTGGGCGCAGCAGAAGCAGGTACAAATACAGCGTTTAACAACGCCCTCTACGGAGACTCTAATAGCATTACGTATGCTGCGGCTCTAGGTGGTTTGGCTGGCGCAGCGGGGTATCTCGTGGGGCCGCTACGACTGCGGGTTTAGCTAACGCGATGAAGCCATATGTCTATGACAACTTCAATTCAACCATTCCCGCGCTGTTGCAGCCTCGTACCGTAAATCCGATGCCCGGTCTATCAGGTGCTGCAATTGGTGGAATAGCGGCTGGCACATCGTCGTTTGTTCCAGGAAAACAGGTAGGGAAATGACTAGCTCCAAAGTTGATCGACTAATCCTAGATGGCGGTTGGAAAGGAACTCTTACACGGGTGGTCGGCATCACGCTCGTTTATCTTGGCATGAAATTCCTTCCCAACATCGTTGGCTGGCTTTCGGCCCATACAAGCCTGAGTCCGATGTCGACGCAGCAAACCGAGCGTCACAGGGCGATTCTGATCGTTTTTCAGATCGTGTTCGCCTCCGCACTCGCTTTTGAAGTGATCAGGTCTTTGTACGTTCTTTTCCGAAAACGCAAAGGCGCGACGAAGTAATCAGGGAAAAACAACGCATGAAAATCGGAAAGAGGCTGGCGGCTCTGCCGCTCACAGCCCTGGTCACACTCGCGTCCAACGCACAGCAAACGCCGACGCCCGCAGAGGCGGCAGCAGCCGCGCGCGCGAACGCGGAACAGAACCAGCAGCTACAACAGCAACGCGACGCACAGCAGCGCGAGCAGACCGTCAACGCAACGGCCGTGCGTTCGACCGTGCCAAAGGCCGGGGTGTATCCCGACCTTCCGCACGAATCACCGTGCTTTCGCATCGACACTTTCGCGCTCGACGTACCGGCCACGCTGCCCGATATCGCGCGCAAGCATGGCGCGTCGAATCTCCCGCTTGATCCATTCTGGTTCGCGCGGGAATGGCTCGATCACTACAGGGGCGAATGTATCGGCAAGTCCGGACTCGACATACTCACGAAAGGACTGCAACAGACGATTCTCTCGCGCGGTTATGTGACGACGCGCGTCCTGCTACTTGAACAGGACCTGTCGACGGGCACGCTGAAAGTCGCACTCGTGCCCGGTGTTGTGCGTCATTTGCGCTTTGCCGATCCTGAGATGCGCGGCACATGGAAATCTGCGTTTCCCGCACGTGACGGCGACCTGCTGAACCTGCGCGACCTTGAGCAGGGACTGGAGCAGATGAAGCGCGTCGCGACGCAGGACGTGGACATGAAGATCGAACCGACCGACGCGCCAGGCGAAAGCGACATCATCCTGAACGTCAAGCGCTCGAAGCCCTGGACGTTTGTCGTGTCGGCCGACAACTCCGGCACGGATGCGACGGGCAAATGGCAAGGCAACGTAAGTCTCGGTATCGACAACCCACTCGGCCTGAACGACGTATTCATGGTCGGCGCGAACCAGGACCTGTCGTTCGGCAACAAGACACTCGGCTCGCACGGCTTCAACGGCTCGTATTCGGTGCCGTGGGGCTACTGGACAGCGACGCTGTCGGGCAACACGAATACCTATTACCAGAACATTGCCGCCGTGAACCAGACGTTTGTCTCCAGCGGCAACTCGCAGACGGCTGCGTTCAGGCTCGCGCGCGTGCTCTCGCGCAGCCAGAGCGACGTGCTCGGCGCATACGTCCAGCTTTCGAAGCGCGTCGGCGAGAGTTTTATTGAAGGCACAACCATCCCGATTCAGGACCGCAACAACACGTTTATCGAGTTAGGCGCAACTGACCGACATTACTTCGGCGGCGCACAGTTTGATGGGACACTTGCCTATCGCCAGGGCATTCACGGCCTCGGCGCAACAGGCGACCCGAACCCTAACCTGTACAACCCAGGCGACCAGGCGACGCAACACCCGACCTACCTCTACAAGATGGCGGTGCTCGACGCAAACCTGTCGATACCGTTTGCCATCGCGTCGCAGAACTTCCGTTACGTGACGACCTTCCACGGCCAGTACACCGACGATCTGCTGTTCTACATCGACGACCTGACCATCGGCAGCCGCTACACGGTGCGCGGCTTCGACGGAGAAACGATGCTCGCGGCAGAGAAAGGCTTCTACTGGCGCAACGAACTGCAATGGCCTGTCTTCCAGACGGGACAAACGCTGTACGCGGGAGTCGACTACGGACGAGTGTTCGGCCCGAACACGGCGATTCTGGCGGGCACCCAGCTCGCAGGCGCTGTAATTGGCATTCGCGGCGGCATACCGGCGAAGTATGCGGGATTCTCGTATGACCTGTTCGCGGGCACGCCCATCTACAAGCCGGCCGGATTTCCCACTTCGCGGGTGACAGTCGGCGCGCAGGCAACGATGCAGTTCTGATTACAAGTTAATCCAACGGGCAAACGGCCCACTCTATCAGGGAGATAGCCATGTATAAAGTTAGTACTCTGAAACGCTTTGTCACACACAAGGGCGTGAAAGCAGCAACACTATTGCTCGCAATCACGCTCGCCGCATGCGGCGGCGGTAGCAGCGGCAATCCGTCGTCTGTGACCAATTCGGCCGCGACGCCCTCGGGCGCATCGGACGCTTCGACGCCGACGCCATCGGCTAACGCGAGCTTCTTCGACAGCATATTTCTCGACGGCAGCGGCGCGGGCTACTACCAGTTCGGTGCGAATCTGCGGCCTGGCAGTTCGACGCCGCTTGCCACAGGCCGGACCCGCTTCTTCGTGACGGGCGAATCGGACCTGAATTTCAGCCGGTCGATCGACATCATTCTCGGCGCTTACGGGTCGGATCTGGACTATGGCTACATCACGGCGGAAGGTCTGTTCACCTCGCGCAATCCGAATCCGAGCGATATCGGCACGTACTCGAAAATCTTTCAGCGGCTGGCCCAAGGCTACCAGTTGGGCATGCGAGGAACGTCGACCGCGCTGTATGAAGTGACGCTGACGGTCCAGGACGTGGCTGGCCAACCGGTCAGTGACGTGGTACGTCGGGAAGAAGCAGTCGGTAATGGACTGCGGAGTCTGCTGTCATCGGACGGCGCAATCATGCCAGCGGGTTCGCAGACCTACGTGCAGAGTGGAAAGGTACTCGTTCAGCACATTACTTTCGACGAAACCAATTCCGTCACTGGCCCCAGTTCCGGCTCGCTGGAGCAGATGCAGGCGAGCGTCGGCGGCACAATCCAGACCTTGGGCGGTTATCGCTACCTGATCGGCAACGGCAGCCAGTCGGTCTATGTCGAATACAACGGCACACTTCACGATGGCTGGCTGTACAACGCGGGCGACGTGCGCGACGCAATGCCATCGGGCTATAACAAGATCGCTGCCGACTTTCTCGCAGCGGAAGAAAAGAAAGTGGGCCTCTAACATTTGTGTGAAAGGAGGGCACGCTCGCCTTTCACCTGTCGGCCTACCGCTTGATAGCGACCACAACCAGCGCAGGCAGGAAGGTCACGATAACGAGGTTGAATAGCACACGCGCAGCTTCGGTAAAGCAGGCGACAGGTTGCAGCCTGGAAGCCATGTTCGCTCCCGACAAAACACAACCGTGCCGGAAGGTACGGTCGAATCGGGTACTTGGACGTCACGGCCTCTGCCGTGCGCTTACGGGTAACGGAAGCGGGTGAGACGCCTGTTCGAAGCGTTGGCAACGGGCAGCAACCGGAGCGTTGCCGTGTGAAGTGTGGGGACGTTGGGGGCCCGTGGGCAAACGTCAAGAATTGGCGGTGTGAGCCGCTTTCTTTTGCCTACTTTTCTTTGCGGCGGCAAAGAAAAGTAGGTGCCGCCCCGCACAGGGGCAACGCATGCGAACCACAAACAAAACGCGGATGCCCGCGCAAAGGCCAAAAACACCAAACCGCGACGCCTGAAGCAGCTAACAAATCGCAAATGCCAGCGCAAAGGCAAAACCAATCACCCATCACGCCACACTAGCAAAAGCCTCCTCGATCTGCGCAGCATCAGTAGGCCGCACCACCCGTGCCACCTCGACCCCATCGCGCACAAAGACCAGCGTAGGCCACAACTTGACCTTGAACGAACGCCCGAGCGGCCTTCCCGGCCCATCTTCGATCTTGAGATGCCGAGTCCCTGGATGCTGGCCAAAAGCCTTACCGATCACAGGCTGCGCACCCTGACAGTACCCGCACCAATCGGTGCCAAATTCGACGACAGTCAGACCCGCCATCGCGTCAACATCCGCGCGCGTCGGCGCGACCTTCGAGTATTGATTCGCGTTAGTCATAAGCCTCCATGGCCTCCATGCGCCGGACAACGCGGCGCGTCAAACGCCATGTTGCCCGTAGTCGAAGAACCCTGCCGACGGCCTGCCGTCACTTCCCGGCAGCAGCCTGCCGCCGCGCCCGCACAGCTTGCGCAAGCGTATGCAGCACAGGTTCGGTCTGCCCCCAACCGATACAGGCGTCAGTAATCGACACCCCACGAGCAAGCGGCACGCCCGGCTTCAGATCCTGCCGCCCCGCTTCGAGATGGCTTTCGATCATCACCCCGACGATCCGCTTATCCCCACCCGTCAACTGATTCGCCAGGTCTTGAGCGACTTCGATCTGCCGCTCATGCGACTTGTTCGAATTGGCATGCGAGCAATCGACCATCACCTGTTCCCGCAACCCCAACTTGCGCAGCGCGCTGCAAGCCTCCTCGACACCCGCAGCATCATAATTCGGCCCCTTCTTGCCGCCACGCAGGATCACATGCGCGTCGTCATTGCCACGCGTCTCGAAGATCGCGGCCATGCCCATCTTCGTCATGCCCATGAACGCATGGCTCGCGGCCGCAGCGACAATCGCATCAGCGGCGATCTGCACGCCGCCGTCGGTGCCGTTCTTGAACCCGATGGGACACGACAACCCCGACGCCAACTGCCGATGGCTCTGACTTTCAGTCGTACGCGCGCCGATCGCGCCCCAGGCGATCAGGTCGGCAATGTACTGCGGGCTCAGCAGATCGAGAAATTCCGTAGCCGTCGGCAAGCCGAGCCCGCTGATTTCGAGCAGCAACTCGCGCGCGCGCCGAAGCCCTTCGTTGATCCGGAAGCTGCCGTCCAGACGCGGATCGTTGATATAGCCTTTCCAGCCGACCGTCGTACGCGGCTTCTCGAAGTACACGCGCATGACGATCATCAGATCGTCGCGCAGCGAATCGGCGGCTGCTTTCAGCTTGTGCGCGTATTCCATCGCCTGATCGTGGTCGTGAATCGAGCACGGACCGACGACGACGACCAGCCGGTCGTCACGATCGTGCAGGATATCGGCGATCTCGACGCGGCTCTGTTCAACCAGCGTTTGCACGTCGGGCGGGCACGGCAGTTCGTCGAGCAGCAGCGCCGGCGAGATCAGCGGACGCACCGCGCCGATGCGCGTGTCGTCGATGCGCGTGATGTCCTGGGTGGAATCGGCGACGCCGGCTTCCTGGTCGCGTGTGGGGTTGTCGATGCGGCTCACTTTGTTCTCCAGCTCTGCATTTCGGGGCAATTGTGGATTATCGCACTCGCCGTGCGGGAGACGCAGCCGGCCTCCCGCGCGGGTTTCAGGCACCGTTCATCAGCTGGATCAGATACGGCTTCCACACTTCAGGATGCGCAAGCGTCTGGTGTCCGTACGATTGCGCCGTCTCCGGCATTTCCACATAGCGCCCCTGCGGCACCTTGCCGATCAGCCGCTGCATCACGTTCAGATCCGTGGCGTTGATCAGGTCGTCGGCGAAATTGACGGCGAAAAGGCGGCCGCGAATCGCACCGAGATCCGGCTCCGGGTTGTAATCCCACGACGACTCGAACCAGTACAGCACGTCGTTGGGATCGGTCTTCGCCGCATCCGCGACGATCGATTCCGTCATGCGCGTCGCCGCCGCGCGGTCGGGCGCCTGTTCCTGCATGCGCGCCGCGTCGCCCGTGATCAGCGTGAAGACGGGCATCACGCGCGCCCATTGCGTCGGCGGCGTGGTGTAGCTGCCGTCCTGCCAGCCTGGATCGTTGCGGATCGCGCCGACGATCATCTGCCGCCACAGCCAGTTGCGCCCCGCCATCGCGATCGGCTGGCTGGCGATCGGCATCAGCGCGTCGGCCATGCCCGGATAGCGCTCGCCCCATATCCAGGTCTGCATGCCGCCCATCGACGTGCCCAGCACGAGTTTCAGATGCCGCACCTTCAGCCCTTCGACCAGCAGCCTGTGATTCGCTTCGACGACGTCGCCATAGCCGTAGTGCGGAAACTTCGTGCGCAAGCCGTCGCTCGGTTTGGACGAGCCGCCGCGCCCGAGGCCGTCGGGCATCACGATGAAGTAGCGCTGGGTATCGAGCGGCTCGCCGGCGGCGAACAGCTCCTTGCGCATCAGCGGCGTGAGGAACGCCTTGCCCGTGCCCGTCGTGCCATGCAGCAACAGCACGGCGTTCGTGATCTCGCCGTGCGCGTCGCGCTGCGGCGTGCCGAGCGTCACGTAATGGATGCGCAGGTCGGGAAAGATCGTGCCGTCGGAGAAATGGAAGTCATGCGCGATGAAGTCGGCGGCATGTTCGGTGGGATCGGCGGAAGCGTCGGCGGCGTGGGCAGCAGGCAGGGTCAGCGCCAATGCGAAAGCCGTCAGTAATGCAACGCGAGCGAGGGTCGAACGAAACACGGTTGGTCTCCGTCATCGTGTACGCGATGGCCTGCGATCGTACACGATGACGGAAATGGGCGTGCGGACGTGCCGCGCGAACCTCAGAGCGCGTCGTAGCGCGCCTTGATGCTCTCGAACAGTGTCCAGAACGACGCAGGCGCAGTGCCCTTCAGGCGCTCGCGCAGCACGTCGAGATGACTATGCCAGCCCGGACCGACATCCCGTTGCTCGTCGCGGCCGGACAGGTTGCGATGCGTGAGCACGAGCTTCACGTGATCGCCCGCCTCCGATAACTCGAAGGTCACTTCCGACAGATTGTCCTGAATGCTGCCCCATGTGAACGCGAGCAGATGCGGCGGCTCGAAGCGCAATAGCCGGTGCAGCGAATCATGTCCGCCCGCATACTGACGATACGGCTCGGGCGGAACCTCAGGCGACGCAGACAACAGCGAGTGATCGAAATGCATCATGAAGTCGCCGCCGGGTTGCGGTGGCATCGCGCCCGATGCGAGCCACTGGCTGCGTTTGTCTGACTCGGTCAGATACGCCCACACACGCTCGATCGGGCCGGGCAGCAGCCGTTCGAAGCGCACGGCCTGCGTGCCGTCGAAAACGCCGAGCGGTTCGTTCTGGTTCATCGTGTATCCCCCTTGGAATTGCGCAGCAGGTCTTCGAGCGCGTCGAGCCGGCTGCTCCAGAAGTGTTCGTAGAGACGCAGCCACGCGTCGGCGGCGGCGAGCGGGGCCGGGTCGATCCGGCAGATATGCGAGCGCCCTTGCACCCGGCGCTGGATCAGCCCCGCGCCTTCGAGCACCTTGACGTGCTTCGACGCCGCCGCGAACGACATCGCGAACGGCGCGGCCAGTTCGCCGATGCTGCGTTCGCCGGCGGCAAGCTGCGCGAGCATCGCGCGCCGGGTGGGATCGGACAGCGCGCGGAACACGCCGTCGAGAGCAGACTCGTTCATCGGTCCGAGTATAGGCAAGGTTTCGGCCTTATTCAACCATTCAGTTGAATATCAGTTGTCCGGCATCAACCCGCGAATCGCCGCGCCGAGTTCGGCAACGAGCCGGTCGGCCTTCTCGGGGCGCACGCCCGCGTAGCCGAGCATGAAACCGTTGTAGCGTCCGGCGTCTTCGCCTTGATGGCAATACGTGCTCAACGGCGACACCAACATGCCTTGCTCGCGCAACGCGGCGCTTACATCGCGATCTTGCAGGGGCGTATCGAGCCGCATCGTCAGATGCATGCCGCTGCCATCGGATGAAACCGTGACGAGATCGCGCATGTGCGTATGGATCGCGCTGACCATCGCATCGCGCCGCTGCAGATAGATGCGGCGCATGCGGCGCAAATGGCGCGCGTACTTGCCGCTTTCGATGAAATCCGCCAGCGCGAGCTGATCCGCGACGCGTCCTTGCCGCGACATCTCGCCGATTACGCCGCCGATCTCCGGCGCGAGGCTGGCCGGCACGATCATGAAACCGATGCGCAGCGCCGGAAACATCGTCTTGCTGAAGGTGCCGAGATAGACGACGGGCGCGGCGTCGCGCAGGCCCTGAACCGACGGCAGCGGCGGACCGCTGTGGCGCAGCTCGCTGTCGTAGTCGTCCTCGATGATCCACGCGCCGCGCTCGACGACGTGGTCGATGATCGACCAGCGCCGCTCCAGGCTCAGCACGCTGCCAAGCGGATATTGATGCGACGGCGTGATGTAGACGAGGCGCGGCGGCGTGCGCTGCCAGTGTGGCTCCGTGGGCGCGAGTCCGGCGGCGTCGACGGGAATCGGCACGATGTTCAGGCCCGCCGCCTGGAACGCAATCCGCGCGCCCTGATAGCCGGGGTTTTCGAGCCATGCCGTATCGCCGGGATCGGCGAGGATGCGCGCGCACAGATCGAGGCTCGTATGCGTGCCCGACGTGATGAACACCTGATCGGCCGTGCAACGCACACCGCGCGACACGCGCACATACTCGGCCACCGCGCGCCGCAGCGACGGATGACCCGCGTGATAGCCGTAGCCGAGATCGCGTGCATCGACGGCTCGCCATGCGCGCTCCATCGACGCTCGCCATTGCGCGACGGGGAATTCGTCGAGCGCGGGCACGCCCGCCTGAAACGGCGAACGCATGCCGCGCGCGGCGCGATCGCGCGGCAGACTGGCGACGCGCCGCGACAGCCCGCTGACAGGCGCGACGTCGGCGTCTTCCGCATTCCCCGAAGGCAGCGCAACGCAACTGACGATCGACCCGTGACGGCTCGCCGCGATAAAGCCTTCTTCAGCGAGCCGTTCGTACGCGTACAGCACCGAGTTGCGCGCGATGCCGAGCTGCTCGGCGAGCGCGCGTGTCGGCACGAGCTGGCTGCCGTGACGAATGTCGCCATTCAGGATGGCGTGACGCAGGCTTTCGTAAAGCAGCGTTTGCTGCGTGAGCCTGCGGCCCGCCGCCTGGCTCGCGAAGCGCGACATCAACAGCCCGTAGTCCAATTGCGTGGCTCCAGATTTTGTATTCGATGTGGAGCTAACAATGGTGCCACAGAAACCCTATGCTTCGTCGATATCCATCGATACAGGAAAGGAGCGCCGCCCGTGACGCAAGCTGTGAAAATCCGCCCCGTCGTTCCCGCCGACTACGAGGCATGGCTGCCGCTGTGGGACGGCTATAACCGTTTCTATGGCCGCTTCGACGAAACGGCGCTGCCGCGCGAAATCACGCAACTGACGTGGGCGCGCTTCTTCGACGGGCTGGAGCCCATGCATGCGATGGTGGCCGAACGTGCCGACGGCACGCTGACGGGCCTTGTGCATTATCTGTATCACCGCAGCACGCTGATGGCGGGACCGACGTGCTATCTGCACGATCTGTTCGCGCTCGAATCGGAGCGCGGCAAGGGCGTGGGCCGCGCCTTGATCGAAGCTGTCTACGGCGCGGCGAAGGCCGCGCGCGCCGAACGCGTGTACTGGCTCACGCACGAGACGAATCAAACGGCCATGCAGCTCTACGACAAGATCGCCGACCGTTCGGGCTTCGTCGTGTATCGAAAGCCGCTTTAGGCGAGGTCTTTGACCAGCGAGCGGCGCACGTCGTCGGTGACGGGTTGCAGGTCGACGGGATAGCCGGGGTGATCGCAGCCGATCAGCAACGCCGCGCCGTCTCGCAGGCGCGCTTTCATCGAAGGCGTAAGTTCGAAACGAACGAAGTGCACAGCCGAGGTCTTTTCGTTGTTCTCGCGTTCGAGGTCTTCGTCGGAGATCGCGTAGACGGGCTCTTCGCCGTCCACCCGAATGAATACGCTGTCTTCGATGCCGATCAGCCGCGCGAGCGCCGCGCGTCGCTCGACCTCGTTTTCGTATTCGATCTGTAGCGTCGCCTTGAAGTTGCTGCCGTTGGGCACGAGTGGCAGATACGCTTCGAGTTCGCCCTGAATGCCGTCTTCGTCGAAGATCTTTTCGATGTGCAGCATCTCCTGAATCTGGTAGCGAATGGTCAGTTCGTCTTCGAACAGGAACGTCAGGTGGTTGCCCAACCGGACCATGCGGCTTTTCTTGTGCTCGATGATCCGCTCGCGCATCGTCTTGCGCTGCTTCGCATAGTTTTCGAGCGACAACAGGGAGTTCCTCGCAATGCTCATCGTCATCCTCGCAAATTGAAGATCAAAGGCCGTACGCCTTGCGCAGCAGCGTCAACGGATGCGCGAGCGGCGTCTTCGGCAAGCTGTTTTCGTCGAAACCCTGTTCGATGTGATGACCGGCAAGCTGGCAATCGGACGAGATGTAATCGGGCTGCGGCTGCGCCATCGCCTTGAAGACGGGCGTGCCGATCTTCATCGCCATGGCGTGAAATTCCTTCTTCACGCCGAACGTGCCCGCGTGACCGGAACAACGCTCGACGACCGTCACCTGCGTATCCGGCACGAGCGCGAACGTCTCCGACGTCTTGCGTCCGATGTTCTGCACGCGCGCATGACACGGCACGTGATACGACACCTTGCCAAGCGGCGTGTTGAAGTCGGTCTTCAGCAAACCATCGCGATGGCGCGCCATGAAGTACTCGAACGGGTCCCAGAATGCTTCGCTGACGGCGCGCACGTCCGGGTCGTCGGGGAACATCAGCGGCAGTTCGTGCTTGTACATCAGCACGCAACTCGGGATCGCGCCGACGATCGCGTAGCCGTCGCGCGCATAACGCGCGAGCACGGGCATGTTCTTCTCTTTCTTCGCCGCGACACCCTGCAAGTTGCCTTGCTCGAGCAAGGGCATGCCGCAGCATGCCTCGCTCGATACCAGTTCGTAGGGAATGTCGTTGTGCGCGAGCACGGCCAGCAGATCGTGACCGATGCCCGGCTCGTTGAAATTCACGTAGCAGGTCGAGTAGATCGCGACCTTGCCGGGCGTGCGCTCGCCGTCCCGGGTCTGCACCTGCGGCGACTTCTTCGCGGCGCTGCGAAATTTGCGCGCGGCGAAGTCGGGCAGCCAGGCATCCTTGTCGACGCCGAGCGCCTTTTCCATCATGCCGCGCGCCGCGTGCGTGTGATTCACGGCATTGACCGTCTGCGTAACGATGGGAATGCCGGCGAACGTGCCGAGCGCGTCGGTGTTCGACAGAAACTTGTCGCGCAACGGCACGTCGCCGCGCCGGAAGGCGGCCGCCTTCGCGCGCAGCATCAGGTGCGGAAAATCGACGTTCCATTGATGCGGCGGCACATACGGACATTTCGTCATGTAGCACAGGTCGCACAGGTAGCATTGATCGACAACGGCGCCGAACTTCTTCTTGTCGACGTCGTGCGCCTCGCCCGTGTCCGTTTCGTCGACGAGATCGAACAGGGCGGGAAATGCGCCGCATAGCGACACGCATCGGCGACAGCCGGCGCAGATGTCGAACACGCGCGTCAATTCCTGATCGATCGCTTCGGGATCGTAGAACGCGTCCGATTGCCAGTCGAGCGGATGGCGAATGGGCGCTTCGAGACTGCCTTCCTTGTGAGGCATGGCGTGCGTCTCCGATGGCATGGCGGGCCTGCTTACTCCCATCCCATGCAAGGCTGTGGGGTTGTTTTATGCGCTTCTTTCTCGTCAGCGCGTTCGAACTTTTTTTCGCGTACGGTGCGCGAAATCGTGATCGTCTCAGTACGTCTCGCGTTTGTGCCGCGTTTGCACCGCGTTTGTACCGCACTATCGCGTCCGTCCGCATGCCAAGCCCGCACCAGACGGAAGCGACAACACGCGCCAGCCGTGCAGCCGGCGCGTGCAACTCAATCGACCAGCGCCTCCAATGCCTTCGTATAGCGATTCGCATGGCTGCGTTCCGCCTTTGCCAGCGTTTCGAACCAGTTCGCGATTTCGTCGAAGCCTTCTTCGCGCGCAGCCTTTGCCATGCCGGGATACATATCGGTGTATTCGTGCGTCTCGCCCGCTATCGCCGCTTGCAGATTCTGACGCGATGAACCGAACGGCAACCCCGTCGCCGGATCGCCCGAGACTTCCAGATATTCGAGGTGGCCATGCGCGTGACCCGTCTCACCTTCCGCCGTCGAACGGAATAGCGCCGCGACGTCGTTCTGTCCCTCCACATCGGCCTTCGCTGCGAAATACAGGTAGCGGCGATTGGCCTGTGATTCACCCGCAAATGCGGCCTTCAGATTCTCCTCCGTCTTCGAACCCTTGAGTTGCGCCATCTGAGCCTCCATCCAAAGCCTGTATGTGGGAGCGCGCGTTTCTGATGGCAACGACCGGCCAGACGCGCGCACCTGAGCCGTGCCTTAAATCTAGGAGTTCGGCGATGCGTTCCCAATTGGGTTTTTCAATCCGACCGATAGCTGTTTGCCTTGCATAACCGTTGGCCCGAAGTAGACTGAGGAAGCGCACATACTCAATCTTTCACCCGGGGGATTTCTGCATGCGGCTGACCATATTGATCAACGGTTCGGACCCCACCGTCAATCACGACTACGCCGTGCTTTGGCTCGATACCGACGAACGTCGCTGGTCGAGAGAAGCACACGATGGGATCGACCTGCCCCCTTGGGGCGAACTCCATGACGAGAACGGCGTCACTAAACTCTGCGCGCCGAGCGCAGAAGCGCCGTTGTGCACATTGAATGGCCTGCACGTGGACGGACGGCAGCGGGTCAGCTCGGCACAAGGCAGCGCGGCGTGGTCGTCGGACCGCACGCACGCGCCGATGAATGGCTACTGGCGCTTGCAGGCCGTTGACCGCTTGCCGGTCCACGCCGAGCACAGCGTATTCGGACGTTAAGCCTGCTTCGTATTCACGCCCGCGCCGCGCATCCCCTAACCGGCGCGGGCTCTTCCTCTCTCACGCCTATCCTTGTCAATCGGGCACGCAGAAATTGCGGTGCGGCAATGCGTCGTGACGGTTTTGCCGATACGTCGACGCGACCACGCGTAACGTCATGTAAGCCCTTGCGTCGTGCATAGGTGGCGCGGCTATACTTGCGGCCCCCTCAATTCGCTTTTCCGATCTATGAAGAAGTGGTTAGTCAGCCTGCTTATCGTGGCCGCGAGTCACGCGACGCACACGTGGGCGGCAACGTCATGCACGGATTTCACGCCCAACGCACAATGGCCCGTGCTGACGAACGCGAAAATGACGCCGAAGTCGCGCATGCTGTGCTACTCGGATTTCGCCGTTCTGCACTCTGGCATTACGCATGGTCCGCTATGGTCCGCCGAGCATTTGACGCGCGGCCATATCGAAGCCGCGAAAGACATGGTGCGCACCAACAAGTTCTTCGAGGACGCGCGCCTGCCCGACGGCGAAGGCGCGACGCTCGCCGACTATAAGCGCAGCGGTTTCGATCGCGGCCATATGAGCCCGGCTGGCAATCGATGGAACGCGGAGGCGATGGCGCAGTCGTTCTCGCTCGCCAACGTCGTGCCGCAGAACCGCGAGAACAACCAGCGCATGTGGTCGCGCATCGAAACGGCCGTGCGCAAGCTGTCGATGAAATACGACGACATCTACGTGGTCACCGGCCCGATGTTCATCGGCGGACAGTTGCAGACCATCGGGCCGACGCGCGTGTTCGTGCCGACGCAGCTGTTCAAGGTCGTCTACGTGCCATCGACGAAACTCGCGTTCGCGATCGTCGCGGACAACGTCGCCACCGACCGCTACGAGGTGAAGTCGGTGCATGAACTCGAAACGATGAGCGGCATCCGCTTTCCGGGCATCCCGGAAAATCT
This sequence comes from Paraburkholderia sp. XV, assembly GCF_020177535.1. NCBI lineage: Bacteria > Pseudomonadati > Pseudomonadota > Betaproteobacteria > Burkholderiales > Burkholderiaceae > Paraburkholderia > Paraburkholderia sp. XV. Next base: position 16,240 of record NZ_JAGUUD010000018.1, read on the forward strand.
GAAAGACCAGCGTCCGGGAGGGCTGAAAGGTGTTTAAAGCGTATTCGAACGACGACGACGTGCTCAACATCCAGGGCGACGCGCTGACGGTGTCGAACGGCACCACGCGCGTCGTGCTGAACGGCACGCTCGATATCACGAAGGACAAGCGCGGTCTGAAAGCGGCGCTGGCGCTGAAAGAAGCGCTCGACGGCATCGTCGCCGCGCTTCAGGCGGAATCGCATCTGCCGGAGCAGGTGAAGGAAGCGCCCGACGCGAAGCCGGGCGTGATCGACAATCCGTTCTAGCGTCCGGCGCGGGCCGTCAGTGCGACACGGCGCGCTCGCGCAGGCTCGCCAGCGCCTGCGCGACCCGCTCGACCACGACATCCCAGTCGCCGGGTGAGGTCTGCCGGAAAAGCCGCGCAGTCGGATACCACGGCGAATCGTCGCGGTCGCGGAACCAGCGCCAGCACGCGTCGTAGCGCGACAGAATCCAGACGGGCGTGTTGAGCGCGCCCGCCAGATGCGCCATCGACGTATCGACGGTGATCACCAGATCCAGGTTTTCGACGATGCCGGCCGTGTCGGCGAAGTCCTGCACGTCGTCCATCGGATCGAACGGGCGGAACGCGGCGGGCAGGTCATCGATCTGCGGGCGGGTCGCCGCGCCTTTCTGCAAACTCACGAACGTCACGCCAGGCACGCGCAGCAACGGCAGGTACGACAGTGCCGTCAGCGAGCGGCGCTGGTCGATCGCATTCGAACTGGGATCGTGCGGGCGCGGATCGCCCGCCCACACCAGGCCGACCTTGAACCCGCCTTCCGGCAACCTGCTGCGCCAGTGCTGCGCGAGCGCGGCGGGCGCGCGCAGATAGGGCATCGGCGTGGGAATCGTGTCGACAGTCGTGCCGAACAGCATCGGCAGGCTCAGCATGAAGCACCAGGTGTCGTGGGCGGGAATCGTCGTCTCGCCGTCGAGCGGATACACCGCGTCCACGCCTTCGAGACTGTCGAAAAGCCGCCGCAACGGCGGCTGGCAAGCGACACTCACTTTCGCCGCGCCGCGCGCCTTCAGCATCGACAGATACCGGCAGAATTGCAGGCCGTCGCCGAAGCCCTGCTCGGGCCACACGAGCAGCGATTTGCCGTGCAGCGGCTCGCCCCGCCATTGCGGATACGGCACGGGCGGCGGAAACACGCTGCGCGTGCCGATCGCTTCGTGATAGCGCGACTCGTAAAGCGCCCAGCCTTGCACGTAATCGCCGATGCACAGCAGCGGCAACGCGAGGTTCGCTTTCGCGCCGACGTAGTCGGGCCGCAGCGCCAACGCCTGACGGTATGCGGCAATCGCTTCCACGATGCGGCCCTGCTGCCACAGCACGTTGCCGAGATTGTTATGCGCTTCGGGCACATCGGCATTGAGCGCCAGCGCCTGGCGGCAGGCCTGCTCCGCTTCCGGCGCACGGTTGAGTTCGAGCAGCAGCAAGCCCAGATTGTTGTGCGCGCTGACGTCGCCCGGCTGACGGCTGACGACGTCCCGATACGCGGCCTCCGCCTCCGGCAGACGCTTGAGCTGCCACAGCAGCACGCCGAGGTTGTTGCGTGCCGTCACGTAGTCTGGCGCGATGGCGAGCGCGTGCAGGAATGAGACTTCGGCTTCCGCCTCTCGCCCGAGATCGCGCAGCACGAGACCGAGGTTGTTCATGGCCTTCGTGAAATCGGGTTTGATCGACAGTGCGCGGCGGTACGCGTGCTCGGCCTGCGTCAGCTGCCTGCGTCCGTAGAACCAGCCGCCCAGATCGTTGTGCGCTTCGGCCAGATCGAGCGCGTCGTCGACGATGGCCTTGAGGTCTTTTGCGTCTGCATCGACATACAGGTCGTTCAGGCAAACGGCCGCGAGGTCCATGGCTTCCGCATGGGCGGGATCGTGCTGCAGCATCTCGTCGAGCAGCGCGAGCGCCTCCGCGAGACGCCCCGACGAATACAGCGACACCGACGCCTGATAACGCTCGGCGGGCGACAGCGCGGGAACTGACGGATTCATTTCAATCCTTTGGAATTCTTAATAGTTCTGGAGATGCGCCGCGCAGCATCGGCCTGGCCTGGCGGGCGAGCGGGAATGAGAAGATGCAGGGCTACAGCGGCAAAAAAAGTATAGGCGATGGTACCTTGGCCAGCCGATGACCTATCTCTAAAGTCCGTCGGATAAACGTCGCACTATGCGGGATCAGGCGCGCCCGGCATCGTCGTTCGTCGACGCCGCGAAGCCGCGCAATTTCTCTGCATCGACGATCTCGATCTCCGCGTAGCGCAGCGCGAGCGCGCCTTGCGTTTCGAATTGCCGCAGAATCTGGTTCGTGGTTTGACGCGACAGCGCGAGCATCATTGCGAGGTCTTCCTGCGGCACCTTGATGACGCGCCGCAGCGTGCCGGCGCCGCCGCCGTATCCGCCCGCCATCAGCAACAGACGCCGCGCGACGCGTTGCGCAGCGGGCAACAGCGCGGCTTCTTCGATTGCATCGAACGCGAGGCGCAGCTTGTGCGTGAGCAACAAGCCGAACGCATGCCAGAACGCGGGCGTGCGTTCGAGCAGCGCCGTGAGCGCCGCGCGTGGAACATGAAACAGCAGCGTGTCGCGCTCCGCATAGGCATCGTGCGTGCGCGTCTGGCCATCGAACAGTGCGATCTCGCCGAACCAGTTGACGGGCTCGATCACTGCGAGCAGCGCTTCCCTGCCGCTCGCGGCGATCGAGCCGATCCGCATCAATCCGTCGAGCACGCAATAGAAGCCGTCGTCGGCATCGCCGCGGCTGAAGAGGCGCTGACCTGCCGACAGCCGTCGCGTGCGGCCGAGCCCGATCAATTGGGCGCGCAATGCTTCGGGCGCGGCGCGAAACCAGGCGCTGCCGTCGAGCAGCTTGAAAAGCTCAGTCGATGTCATGGTTCGAAGCGCGCTTTGGCGGTTTGAATTGTCGGCTAGCCGAAAGTGTCGCGGCGCGCCGCCCGCGATTATGATGACTTTCTACTAGGAACGGCATCCATGAGAACGCTCACTGACCAGCTTGCGCAATACGCCGCCTATCATCGCGACCGCCGCAACATCGCGACGCACTTCATCGGCATTCCGATGATCGTGCTCGCGCTCGCGGTGCTGCTGAGCCGGCCCGCGTGGACGGTTGCCGCGCTGCCGTTCGCGGTGTCGCCGGCGTGGCTGCTGTTCGGACTGAGCGTGATCTACTACTTCGTGCTCGATGTGCCGCTCGGTTTGATGATGGCCGTCGTCTCGGTACTGTGCCTCGCGTGCGGCGCGTGGCTTGCGCAGCAGCCCACCTCGACGTGGCTTGCGTCGGGCATCGGCCTGTTCGTGGTCGGCTGGGTGTTCCAGTTCGTTGGACACGTCGCGTACGAGCATCGCAAGCCCGCCTTCATCGACGACGTGATCGGCCTGCTGATCGGGCCGCTGTTCGTGCTCGCCGAAGCGCTATTCGTTTTCGGCTGGCGGCCTGCGCTGCGCGCGGCAATCGAAGCCAAGGCGGGCCCAACGCGGGTCGATGCGGCGCATGGGGTCACGCGTCATCGGTCCTGAAGCCGCTGCCGTCCACACCGCACGACGGCTTCACCGGCTTTCAACGGGGCGCGAGCAGCCTTGCGCTGTGCAAACCGGTCAGCGCCACCGCGATCCAGATCGGCACGTACGTGCCAAGCTGCTGCGCCGTCAACGACTCGCCGAGCAGCGTCACCGACACGATCACCAGCAACACCGGCTCGACGTAGCCGAGAATGCCGAATAGCGCCATCGGCAGCAAACGGCTTGCTTTCAGATAGGTCGCGAGCGCGATCGTGCTCAGCGCGCCGAGTCCCGGCAGTAACAGCAGCCACATGTCGAGACGGCCCGACAGCAGCGCGAGCGAGCCGCCATGGAGCACCATTGCGAGCGCGAACGGCAGCAGCAGCGACATTTCGAGCGCGAATGCCGTCAGCGAATCGGCGTTGATCTTGCGACGCAACACAAAATACGGCGGATAACCGATCGCCACCAGCAGCGTCGGCCACGAGAACGCGCGCGTCAACCACAGCTCGTGCAGCACGCCGAGCGCCGCGCACCCGACCGCGAGCCACTGCAACGGCTCCAGCCGCTCGTGATAGTAGAAGCGGCCGAGCAGCACCATCGTCAGCGGCAACAGGAAATAGCCAAGCGATACTTCCAGCATCCGCCCATGCAGCGGCGCCCACAGGAACACCCATAGTTGCGCGCCGAGCAACGCCGCGCTGACGGCCAGCAGCAGCGCCGTGCGCGGCTCGCGGATCACGCGCATCGACAGCGCCTTGAGTTGCGGCAGCCGCGAACGCAGCGCGATCAGCGCGAAAGCGCCCGGCACGGTCCAGATCACGCGCCACGCGAAGATATCGAGCCCCGTCAACGGCGTGAGCAGCTTTGCGTACACCGACATCAGGGCAAAAAGCGTCGATGCGCTCACGGACAACGCGATGCCGCGTCCCGGTTGATAGGCGTTCATCGGCCGGTCCGCTGCGGGAGGGCGGGCGCGATGCCGCGAGATGTGTCGTCCATTGTTAAGTCTTGTTTTAACAGCGCGGCGCAAGCGTTGCCCAATATGAAGCCCGCTTCGTCGCGCGAAGCGCGCATTCTAGCGGTAGTGCGGGAAGGGTCCGTCCTTTTCCGCCACATTGCGTCCGTGCATATTCACGCCCGATGCACTATAAAAACTAGTTTCATATCCACGCCGCATGCCGTCGGCGATTTATCGGCGGAAACACGAGACTGCCGTTTTAGCCTGCTTCTTGCTTCCGTTCATGTCCGCGCCCGCCCGGCTTTCCGTCTGCTGCCGCGATCACGCGTCCGTGCGCAGACATGCGCCCGTCATCGAACGCGCTCACGCTTGAACGCTTGCCGGTCCACTCACTCCAACGCATTCGCTCTTCCGCAGTCCGCAAGTCATCACTGGAACGAGACAACACGGAGCCAACATGACTCAGCCAGCCGTATCGCAACATCTGTCGCATGACGTATCGCCGGAGTTCGCCGCCGCCGTTCGCGCTGGCCTCAGCAAGCAGTCACAGAAGGAATTGCCGTCGAAGTATCTTTACGACGAAGTGGGTTCGGCGCTGTTCGAAGTGATCACCGCGCTGCCCGAGTACGGCGTCACGCGCGCCGAAGAACGTCTGCTCGCGAGGCACGCGGGCGATATCGTCGCGCAGTTGCCGCACGACGCGATCGTCGCGGAACTGGGCAGCGGCAGCGGCCGCAAGACGCGCCGCATCCTCGAAGCGCTCTGTAAAAAGCGCCCCACTACTTACAGTCCGATTGAAATTTCGCGCACCGCATTGCAATTGTGTCGCCGCGAACTGGGCGATATCGAGCGCATTTCGATCGTCGGCTATGAGCGCGACTATCTCGCGGGGCTTGCTGAAGTGAGCAAGCGTCGCGCGAAGGACGAGCCACTGCTCGTGCTGTTTCTCGGCAGCACCATCGGCAATTTCGGGCGGCTCGCGGCCACGCGTTTTCTACGCGACATCCGCAACATGCTGGCGCCCGGCGATGCGCTGTTGCTCGGCACCGACCTCGAAAAGCCCGTGCCCGTGCTGATCGCCGCGTACGACGATCCCATCGGCGTGACGGCTGCGTTCAATCTGAATCTGCTCGCACGGATCAACCGTGAACTGGACGGCGATTTTCCGCTCGACGCGTTCGAACACGTCGCGCGCTTCAATCCGGACGTGCGCAGCGTCGAAATGCATCTGCGCGCGAAGCGGCGCGTCAGCGCGCAGGTGCGTGCGGCGAGGCTGAGCGTGGAGCTACAGGAAGGCGAGACGATCTGGACGGAGAGCAGCCACAAGTATCGTCCGGAAGAGCTGCATGCGATCGCCGGCGACGCGGGCTTCACGTGCAGTCATCAATGGATCGAGCGCGACTGGGGCTTTGCCGAAAGCCTGCTGGTGGCGCGTTGACGGGCGTCGCGTGATGTCGATGTGAGCAACAAGCAGCGCGCGCGGCTCACGCCCGCGCGCTTTTTACAAGCCGCTTGTTTCAGTGCTGTTCGAAGCGCTCGAAACGTTTGTCGCTGGCGCGCTCTTCGTGGGTGACCTCGGTCACGCGCGCCATTGGCGGACCGTGACGCAGCCAGGACAGCATCCGGTCGAGCTGGTTCGCCGGACCTTGCAACATCGCTTCGACGGTGCCGTCTTCCAGATTCGCCACCCATCCCCGGATTCCCAGCGCATGCGCCTGGCGCACCGTCGCGTGACGAAAGCCAACGCCCTGCACCATGCCGCGCACCCGCACGTAATACGTTTCGATCCGCGAATCGAGATCCGTGCCGGACATGCTCTTCCCTCCTTTATGCCTTCATGAGTTTACGCGGGCATTCTAGTCGCGCCGCGCGCGCTTTGCTCGCGCACGCCTCGACACGCGAAGCCCGCGAGCACGGCGCGCCCGATCGGCAGCACGTACAATCCGACCTCTGCAACCCTTCAACCACGCACGCCAAGCAATGACCGATCAGACTCGCGATCTCGTACTCGTCACCGGCGCATCCGGCTTCGTCGGCTCGGCCGTCGCGCGCATCGCGCAGCAAAAGGGCTTCGCCGTGCGCGTGCTCGTGCGTCCGACCAGCCCGCGCCGCAACGTCGAATCGCTCGATGCCGAGATCGCGGTCGGCGATATGCGCGACGAGGCGTCGATGCGCGCCGCGCTGCGCGGCGTGCGCTATCTGCTGCACGTCGCCGCCGATTACCGGCTGTGGGCGCCGGACCCGCTCGAAATCGAACGTTCGAATCTCGAAGGCACGGAAGCGACGATGCGCGCCGCGCTGAAGGAAGGCGTCGAGCGCATCGTGTACACGAGCAGCGTCGCGACGCTGAAGGTCACGGGCTCGGGCGCGTCGGTCGACGAAACCTCGCCGATGACGCCACAGCAGGCGATCGGCGTCTACAAGCGCAGCAAGGTGCTCGCGGAGCGTGCTGTCGAGCGGATGATCGCGAACGACGGCCTGCCCGCCGTGATCGTCAATCCGTCGACGCCCATCGGCCCCCGCGACGTGAAGCCCACGCCGACGGGCCGCATCATCGTCGAGGCGGCGCTCGGCAAGATTCCCGCGTTCGTCGATACGGGGCTGAACCTGGTGCACGTCGACGACGTCGCGATGGGTCACTTCCTCGCGCTCGAACGCGGCAAGATCGGCGAGCGCTACATTCTCGGCGGCGAGAATCTGCCGCTGCAGCAGATGCTCGCGGATATCGCCGGCATCGTCGGACGCAAGGCGCCGACCATCGCGCTGCCGCGCTGGCCGCTGTATCCGCTCGCGATGGGCGCGGAAGCCGTCGCGAAGTTCACGAAGCGCGAGCCGTTCGTCACCGTCGACGGCCTGAAGATGTCGAAGAACAAGATGTACTTCACGTCGGCGAAAGCGGAGCGCGAACTCGGCTACCGCGCGCGGCCGTACCGCGAAGGCTTGCAGGATGCACTCGAGTGGTTTCGCGAAGCGGGCTACCTGAAAGCGTGACGTCCGGGTACATGGCGGCGAGCGCGCTGGATCGCGGCTCGCGCGTGACCTGCACACGCTTTGTTACAACTCGCCATGCTGGCACGAAGGCTACCGCCCGCGTGCAGAAGGTAAAATCGCGGGTCTTACCAGAGAACTACGCATGAATCTAAAGGAACAGATTGGCGCACTCGAAATGGGCGTCGATCGGCTCATTCAGGTTGTCACGGCTTCGCGCGAGGCCGAGGCCGCGACCACGACCGATCAGCATGTGAACGGCGCAGAGGAGGCCGCGCAGGACACGGCCACCGAGGCAGCGCCGACAGAACCGCAAACGCAGGAAGCCGCGGCAGAAAAGCCGACGTTGCATATCGAGCGCCCGAGCCAGAACGAAATCACGATGACCATTGGCGGCAAGTCGGTCACGCTGCATCCGCTGCAACTGGGTCAGCTGATCGAGGAACTGTCGAACGCGCGCGCGTCGATGCAGCCCGAAGTCCCGCTAAACCTGCCCGCCGGCTGGCGTTTCGTATCGACGAAGAACCCGGCCATGGCGGTGCAGAAGCAGTCGAACGGCGACCGTCTGCTCGTGATGCGCCATACGGGGCATGGCTGGGTGCCGTTCCAGTTCTCGCCGGAGACGGTCATTCAGATGTACATGATGCTGACGCAGAAGTGATCTGCGACGGCGCGCCGCCGTCGCGCGCCGTTCAATGCGACAGCGGCAGCAACGAATTGAGCAGACTGGTCGCGCGCTGCGACACGCTTGGGCTGCTCGCAGCTGGTTCGATGGGACTGACGTAGACGACGGGCCCGATACAAAGCGACGTGTAGCGCGCGTCGCATCCGCCGTCGCGCGACGGCAGCGGCTGGTCCGCGCCCGATGCCGCGCCGGCATCCGCATTGACGACTTCCGCAAACGTCTTCACGCGGCCATTGACCTTCTCCGCATACGCCTGCGACCCGCCATAGCTCTTCAACGCGGCATTCAGATCGCCGCCCGCCGATTTCATGTAGCCGTACAGAATCGCGGAACCGACCTCGATATTGGTCTCCGGATCGGTCAGATCCTTCACGTCTTTCAGCATGCGCTTGTGCGCGCCGGGCACGACCTGCATCAGCCCGGTCGCGCCGTTGCCGCCCCTGGCCTTTTCCTTGAAGCGCGATTCGATCGAGATGATCGCGAGAATCAGCGCGGGCGGCAGCGCGTACTTCTCGGAGGCGACGCGCACAGCGTTCGAGATCTGCTCGGCCTTCTCCTTCGCGAGGCCGAATTTCTGGCGCAGATAGTCTGACGTGCGGTCCTGGCGGGTCTGATCGTCGGCCAACGCGCCCTGCATCAGGCCGAGTGCGACGACGCTCAGGCACACGAGCCGCTTCATTGATTGGTCCCGGCGGGCGCCTGCACGCGCGCCTTCCATTGACCGCCTTTGCCGCGCCAGTAGCGCACGGCCGAGCCGAACGTCGCGCTGACATAGAACAGCGCGATGAGCGGCAGGAACGGCGCCCACAGCGGCGAGCGCTGGTAGTAGCGCAACATCGGTGCGTAGGCGCAGCACATGGCGGCCCACGCGAGCCACGCGGGCCAGCCTTTCGGCCCGAGCACGATGGCGACGACGGGCGGCGCGAGGTAGATGATGGTCATGCCGAGCAAGGTGCCCGCCAGCAGCCACGCCGAGTAGCGCAGCTGCGTGAACGCGGTGCGCGCGATCATGTTCCAGATCTCGCGCCAGCTGTCGTACGGGCGCAGCGAGACGCTGCGCGCCGCCACATCGAGGCGGATCGGGTGACGCCCCTGGCCGCGATGCTTGATGCGGGCGGCGAGGCTGCAATCGTCGATCAGTTCGGCGCGGATCGATTCGATGCCGCCCGCTTCTTCCAGCGCCGTACGGCGCACCAGCATGCAGCCGCCCGCCGCGCCCGCCGTGCGATTGCGCGGGTTGTTGACCCACGCGAACGGATACAGCTTCGCGAAGAAGAACACGAAAGCGGGAATCAGCGCCTTTTCCCAGAACGAGTCGCAGCGCAGCCGCACCATCAGCGAGACGAGGTCGCGCTTTTCGGCGTCGGCGCGCATCACGAGCTGCGTCAGCGCGTCGGACGGATGGCCGATATCGGCGTCGGTGAGCAGCAGGTATTCCGGCGCGTAACCGAGCGAGCGCGCCGCCTCGATACCCTGCGACTGCGCCCAGACCTTGCCCGACCAGCCCGCTGGCAGCGGCTTCGCGCTGATTACCGTAAGCCGGTCCGGGCACCGCAGCGCGAGCGCGGCGGCGCGGGCGGCGTCGGCGGTGCCGTCGGTGCTGTGGTCGTCGACGACGATCACGTGAAATTCGCCCGGATAGTCCTGCTCGAGCAGCGACGTGACGGCGCGCGCGATCACGTCCGCTTCATTGCGCGCCGGGACGACGGCGGCGACGCCCGGCCATGCTTCGCGCGTCTCGGGCGCGAGCGGCGCGGCAGGCTGCGCGCGCCAGAAGCCGCCGCGCGCGAACAGCAGCACACACCAGATCAACAGCGACAGACACGCCACCAGAAACAGAACCGCCGCAATCATGCATAGCCCTCTATGAAAGCCGCGCGCGCTGCGTCTCCAGGGCGCGGCGACGGACGCGGCGCGCCGGCAACACCTGCGACGCTGCGCCAATCGTGGAAATCGAGCACTAGCCGGCCATCGAATATGTGATAGACCGCGTTTTCGATACGTTCAAGAATGCGCCGCCGACGAAAGACGCCGCAGAAAATTCCATGGATGCAGGCCGGAAACCGCAGGCGATGCGTCGGCGCAACAAAGCCCGATAGTTTAAGGGTTCCCGCCAACGGGCGCAGCGAGTCATTTTTGCCACGCCGGCCGCCGCGCAAACGCCACAGTACGGGACGCCTGAAAAGCAAACCGACAGCGATAGCGTTAGAATGCGCGTTTGGTCTCGAGTATCGACTTCCGTCGGATTTAAGACATCAACTAATATACAGACGCGGCGAACAGGTCGTTTTTACCGATCTGCCCGGAATCCCGCGTCAGTCGGAGTTCGCCAGCCTATGCGAGTCATCCTTGCCCAACCCCGCGGCTTTTGTGCGGGAGTCGTGAGGGCGATCGAGATTGTCGATCGCGCTTTGCAGCAACATGGCGCACCGGTTTACGTGCGTCATGAAATCGTCCACAACAGGCACGTGGTCGATAATCTTCGCCGTAAGGGCGCGCGCTTCGTCGAGGAACTCGACGAGGTGCCGCAGGGCGCAGTTGCCATTTTCAGTGCCCACGGTGTCGCGCAAAGCGTCGAACGCGACGCGGAGCAGCGCGGTCTCGACGTGCTCGATGCCACCTGCCCGCTGGTGACAAAGGTTCATGTGCAAGGTCGTCAGTACGTGGGCGGGGGCCGCACGCTGATCCTGATCGGGCATGCGGGCCATCCGGAAGTGGAAGGCACGATCGGCCAGATTCCGGGCAAGGTGCTGCTCGTGCAGAGCGAAGCGGAAGTCGCGAAGCTGGAACTGCCCATCGACACGCCGCTCGCCTATGTCACGCAGACCACGCTGTCGGTGGACGATACGCGCGGCATCATCGACGCGCTGAAGCGCCGCTTCCCTGACATCGTCGGCCCGGACACGCGCGACATCTGCTACGCAACGCAAAACCGCCAGGCGGCCGTGCGCGAGCTGAGTACACAGGTCGACGTGCTGCTGGTGGTGGGCGCAACGAACAGCTCGAACTCGAATCGCCTGCGCGAGATCGGCAGCGAAACGGGCGTACCGAGCTTTCTGGTCGCCGACGGTTCCGAAGTCAAGCCGGAGTGGTTCGCCAACGTGAAGACGGTCGGCATCACGGCGGGCGCTTCGGCGCCGGAAGAAATGGTCGAGAACGTAATCGATGCGCTACGCGCACTGGGCCCCGTCGACGTTACGACGATGGCGGGACGTGAAGAGAAAGTCGAATTCAAGTTGCCGTCGAAACTGACGCAACAACTCGCTGCACGCGAAGTTTAAGGAGGACAATTTGTCTATTCCGATGCTACAAAAAGTCCGGGTGGGCGCCTACATCATGCGCAACCACCTGAAGGGCAACAAACGCTACCCGCTCGCGCTGATGCTCGAGCCGCTGTTCCGCTGTAACCTGGCCTGCAATGGCTGCGGCAAGATCGACTATCCCGATCCCATCCTGAACCAGCGTCTGTCGCTGGCGGAATGCCTCGAAGCCGTCGACGAGTGCGGCGCGCCCGTGGTCTCGATCGCGGGCGGCGAGCCGCTGCTGCACAAGGAAATGCCGGAGATCGTCAAGGGCATCATGGCGCGCAAGAAGTTCGTGTACCTGTGCACGAACGCGCTGCTGATGGAAAAGAAGATGGACGATTACGAGCCGAACCCGTACTTCGTCTGGTCGGTGCACCTTGACGGCGACCGCGAAGCGCACGATCACTCGGTCTCGCAGGAAGGCGTGTACGACAAGGCCGTCGCGGCCATCAAGGAAGCCAAGCGCCGCGGTTTCCGCGTGAACATCAACTGCACGCTGTTCAACGACGCCGTGCCCGAGCGCGTGGCGAAGTTCTTCGACACGGTCGGCGAGATCGGCGTGGACGGCATCACGGTGTCGCCGGGCTATGCGTATGAGCGTGCCCCGGACCAGCAGCACTTCCTGAACCGCGACAAGACCAAGACCCTGTTCCGCGAAATCTTCAAGCGCGGCAACAACGGCAAGAAGTGGTCGTTCAGCCAGTCAAGCCTGTTCCTCGACTTCCTGGCCGGCAACCAGAGCTACGAATGCACGCCGTGGGGCAACCCGGCGCGCACGGTGTTCGGCTGGCAAAAGCCGTGCTATCTGGTCGGCGAAGGTTACGTGAAGACCTTCAAGGAACTGATGGAAACCACCGAATGGGACAAGTACGGGACCGGCAAGTATGAGAAGTGCGCGGACTGCATGGTCCACTGCGGCTTCGAAGCGACGGCCGTGATGGACACGGTCGCACATCCGCTGAAGGCACTGAAGGTCAGCCTGAAGGGTGCGCGCACGACGGGCGCGTTCGTCAAGGACATCCCGCTCGACAAGGCGCGCCCCGCCGAATACGTGTTCTCGCGCCACGTCGAGATCAAGCTCGAACAGATCGAGCGCGCGGGCACGGGCAAGAAGGTGCAGACGTCGGCAGCCGCGTTGAATTAAGACGCATCGAAGCCGCATGAAAAAGAGCGCAACGGTTTTGCCGTTGCGCTCTTTTGTTTTGTGCCGCCGCTTGCCGCTTGAACGAAGCGGCGTTGCCGGCGTTGGCGATCAGCCCGCGCTGCGCGCGTTGTGCTCGGTGAGGAACTTGATCAAACCGTCCACGCCGCCTTTGCTCAGCTGATCCTGGAATTGCGTCTGATAGACCTGAATCAGCCACGCACCCATCATGTTGATGTCGTAAATCTTCCAGCCGTTCGCCGTTTTTTCCAGGCGATAGTCGATGGCGTCGTCGCCGCCGTTGCTCAGCACGTGCGACTGGACGACGGTGTCTTTGGCATCCGCAGACGCGGTCGACGGCGCGAATTTGAACTTCACGTCCTGATCGCGAAGTTGCGACAGCGAAGCCGCATACGTGCCTACGAGCAGCTTCGTGAATTGCTCATACAGTTGCTTTTGCTGCTCCGGCGTGGCCGTGGCCCAAGCCTTGCCAACGGCGATGCGCGTAGTGCGCTGGAAGTTCGTGGCGGGCACGAAGTGCGACTCGACCACCTGCGTGATCTTCTTCATGTCGCCGCCGCGCGCCTGCGGGTCGGCCTTCATCGCATTGACGGTGCCTTCGACTGCGCTCTTCACGATCGCATCAGGCGCGCTTTGTGCGAAAGCCGCGGTGGACACCACGGCGGCTGCCAGAAAAGCAGAGAGATAACGTTTCATACGCTCATCGGGACAGTTAGGAATGAACTCGCGCTGGACAGGCCGCATCCGGCGCGATTACGGGCCAGTATACCGACTTAAGACTTTGACGGGCTGCACAGGGTTCACTAACGCGGCGGTGCAGCGGCTGCGTCGGTATACTTGTGCCCTTTACCAATAACGCCAATCGTGACAAGGCCCCGCTCGCGTACATGCTGAAGTCATCTATCGTTCGCCTCGTTGTCTGGTCGGTGCGCCGTCCGCTGCAGGTCATCGGGCTGTCGCTCGTGCTCGCCGTGCTGAGCGCCATTTATGTCGTTCAGCACTTCAAGATCAATACCGACATCAGTCGTCTCGTCGAGAACGATGCGAAATGGACCGCGCTCGAACAGCAAATCGACAAGGCCTTTCCGGATCGCGGGCAGACGCTGCTGGTCGTCGTCGAGGCCGGCGCGCCCGAATACGCGGATGCCGCCGCGAACACGCTGGCCACCGAGCTGCAAAAGAACACGAAGGAATTCAGTTCCGTCATGCAGCCGGGCAGCGGGCCGTTCTTCGAAAAGGAAGGCTTGCTGTTCCCGTCGCTCGCCGACGTGCAATCCACTACCTCGCAACTGGTCAAGGCGCGCCCGCTCATCAATTCGCTCGCGCATGATCCGAGTCTGACGGGCCTCGCCGGCACGCTGACCACGAGCCTGCTGCTGCCGTTGCAGATCGGCCAGGTCAAGCTCGGCGACATGAGCAACCTGCTGTCGCGCAGCGCAACCGTGATCGATCACGTGCTGGCCAACGAGCCCGCCGTCTTCTCGTGGCGCGCGCTCGTCGACAAGGACGCCGCGAAGGTGCCCGCGCGCGCGTTCATCGTCGTGCAGCCGAAGCTGGACTATGCGGCGCTGCAGGCGGGCGCGCGGGCGTCGGAAGAGGTGCGCAAGACGGCGGCGTCGCTCGATCTCGACTCGCAATACGGCGCGCGCATCCGTCTGACGGGCGAGCAGCCGCTCGCGGACGATGAATTCGCGTCGGTGCAGGACGGCGCGGAGATCAACGGCATCATCACGTTCTTCGTCGTGCTCGGCATCCTGTGGCTCGCGCTGCGCTCGGGGCGCCTGATCGTCGCCGTGTTCATCACGCTGTTTGTCGGCCTCGCCATCACGGCGGCGCTCGGCCTGATGATGGTCGATGCGCTCAACATGATTTCCGTCGCGTTCATGGTGCTGTTCGTCGGGCTCGGCGTTGACTTCGGCGTGCAGTTCGGCGTGAAGTACCGCGAGGAACGCAATCGCGACGACCGGCTCGCCGCCGCGCTGATCCATACGGCATACAGCATCGGCGTGCCGTTGACGCTGGCGGCCGTGGCCGTCGCCGAGAGTTTCTTCTCGTTCCTGCCTACCGCGTATCGCGGCGTCTCGGAGCTGGGCGAGATCGCGGGCGTCGGCATGTTCGTCGCGTATCTGACCAACATGACGCTGCTGCCCGCGCTCATCAAGGTCTTCAATCCGCCGGGCGAGGAAGAATCGCCGGGCTTTACGTTCCTCGCGCCCGTCGACGATTTCCTCGACCGCAACCGCACGCCGGTGCTGATCGCGACGGCGGTGCTGATCATCGGCGCGTCGCCGTTGCTGCTGCATCTGCGCTTCGACTTCAATCCGCTGCATCTGAAGGACCCGAACACGGAGTCGATGGCGACGCTGATCTCGCTGAACGACGCACCCGAGGCGGCCGTCAACAACGTGCGAGCGCTCGCGCCGTCGCTGGCGGATGCGGACAAAATCGCCGCGCGTTTGTCGAAACTGCCGGAAGTGGGCCGCACGACGACCCTCACCACGTTCATTCCCGCCGACCAGCCGCAAAAGCTCGCGCTGATTGCCGCCGCGGCGCAGCAATTGCTGCCCGCGCTCACGCAGACGCCCGCGCCGCCCGCCTCCGACGCCGTGCGCGTGGCCGCGCTCAAGCGCACCTCGGCCCAGCTGTCGCTCGCCGCCGACGATCACCCCGGCCCCGGCGCGGCAGAAGCCAAACATCTCTCCGAAACGCTGGCCAAGCTCGCGAACGCGGATGTCTCGACGCGCGACCGCGCCGAGCGTGCGATGTCGGTCCCGCTGAAGATTTCGTTGAAGCAGCTGGCAACCCTGCTGCAGCCGACGGAAATCACCCGCGAAAACGTCCCGAAGGACATCGCCGACAGTTGGCTATCGAAAACAGGACAGGCGCTCGTCGAAATTTCGCCGAAGGTGCCGCCCGGCACCGATCCCGGCGACGACGTGATGCTGCGCAACTTCGCGCGAGCGGTGAAGACGGCGGAACCGGGTGCCATCGGCGGGCCGATCTCGATCCTCCATTCGGCGAACGTCATCATCAAGTCGTTCGTGCAGGCGGGCGCGTGGGCCATTCTGTCGATCAGCGCCCTGCTCTGGCTCACGCTGCGCCGGTTCGGCGACGTGCTGCGCACGCTCGTGCCGCTGCTGGTGTCGGCCGTCGTCACGCTGGAGTTGTGCGTCGTTTTCAACATGCCGCTCAACTTCGCGAATATCATCGCGTTGCCGCTGATGCTCGGCGTGGGCGTCGCGTTCAAGATTTATTTCGTGATGGCGTGGCGCAGAGGTCAAACGGGTCTGCTGCAATCCAGCCTCACGCATGCCGTGCTGTTCAGCGCGGCGACCACGGCTACGGCCTTCGGCAGCCTGTGGCTGTCGCATCATCCGGGCACGTCGAGCATGGGGCGTCTGCTGGCGCTGTCCCTCCTCTGCACGCTAATTGGCGCTGTGGTATTTCAACCGGTATTGATGGGCAAACCGCGCGTTCGACGCGCATCGAAGAAACAATAAGGAAAGCCGCATGAAGATGCGTACCGCCGCGCTGGCATTGGCCGCCGCGAGTCTTGCAACGGGGTGTGCAACGGGACCCGACCGGAAGCCCGGGGACCCGCTCGAACCGATGAACCGCGCGATTTTCGGTTTCAACGACGCGCTCGACCGCACGGTCGCCGTGCCGATTGCGAAGGGCTATCAGAAAGTCACGCCGCAGCCGCTGCGCCAGGCAATCAGCAACTTCTTCTCGAACCTCGGGGATCTCGACAACTTCGCGAACAGCCTGCTGCAGTTGCACATCAAGGACGCAACCGAAAGCCTGATGCGTTTCGCCATGAACTCGACGTTCGGTCTCGGCGGCCTCCTCGACTTCGCGACGCCCGCCGGCCTGCCGAAGCACAAGGAAGACTTCGGGCTGACGCTCGGCCGCTGGGGCGTGCCGTCCGGTCCGTATCTGGTGCTGCCGCTGTTCGGCCCGAGCTCGTTCCGCGACGGCCTCGGCTATCTGGTCGATTTCCGCGCCAATCCGATTTCCTACATGGGTTGGGAGTACAAGTATCCGTTGTACTTCGTGCAGTTCGTCAGCGTGCGTTCGGATCTGCTCGGCGCGACGACGCTGCTGGAGCAAGCTGCCCTCGACAAGTACTCGTTCGTGCGCGACGCCTATACCCAGCAGCGCAAGTCGATGTTGCGGGGCGCCAACGCGCCGGCTTCGGCGTTGCCGGACTACGGCGACGACGAGGATTCGGGTGCGCAGGCGCCTTCGGGTGCATCGGGCACGGCGCCGACCACCGTACCGGGTGCGGCGCCGCTCAGCTTGCCGAACTACGCGGACCCGGGCCAGGCCGAGCCGGCGGAAGGTGCGTCGGGCGCGGGCGGCGCGAAGCGTGCGCCGACCAACGACGACAGCGTGCCGAAATACGAAGATCCAGGCGAGGGAGCCGCGCCTTCGACGGCGGTGCCCGCTCCCGCTTCGCAGTAAGACGTCGTTCCCGGCGCACCAGACAAAAGCCCCGGCTGGTCATCCGACCAGCCGGGGCTTTTTTTTTAGGCGTTCTCAGGCCGCCGTTGCGTCAATGCGCTGCGTCTGCTTCCTGATCCACGTCTTCCGGGCGTTCCGAAGCCAGCACGGGCGTTTGCTGCTGCATCGCACGCAGGCTCTCGCTGTAGCGCTCGAACGCTTCGTCCGAATAACGGATCTTCGTGCGGCCATGCGGCGCCGGATTGCCGTTCGCATCGAGATTGACGAACACCATCTTTTCGACGGTCAGAATGCTCTTGCGCGTGATCTTGTTGCGCACTTCCGCGCGCAGCGTGATCGACGTCGTGCCGAAATGCGTAGCCGTCATGCCCAGTTCGATGATGTCGCCCTGACGCGCCGAGCTGACGAAGTTGATCTCCGACATGAACTTGGTCACGACACGCTGGTTGTCGAGCTGGCAGATCGCGTAGATCGCGGCTTCTTCATCGATCCAGCGCAGCAGGCTGCCGCCGAACAGCGTGCCATTGGGGTTCAGGTCTTCGGGCTTGACCCATTTGCGTGTGTGGAAATTCATTGCGGTCCCTCTTC
This sequence comes from Paraburkholderia sp. XV, assembly GCF_020177535.1. Lineage (NCBI taxonomy): Bacteria > Pseudomonadati > Pseudomonadota > Betaproteobacteria > Burkholderiales > Burkholderiaceae > Paraburkholderia > Paraburkholderia sp. XV. The sequence goes on from NZ_JAGUUD010000018.1 coordinate 33,942, forward strand.
GGAAATAGCGCAGCCGCGCTTCTTCGCGCGGCCTAGGGTTAACACCTAGCACTATACCAGATATAAGGGTTTTCCCTAGGTCATCAAGACCAACACACTATTTCGCTATCCGCATTGCCGGGGCGTCCGGCTCAAATGGAGACGAGCGCGCCCGAGCGCTCCAGCACCTGACGGGCGGCGACGAGGGAAGCGCGGGCCGCGCGGGCGTCGGCGGCGACTTGCAGCAGTCCGCCGAGCTGCGACGGCTGACGCGCCAGTTCGCGCAGGATGGGGCCGATGGCTGTCGTGCCGTCGTCGCGCAGACCGGCCGTCGCGGCGGACGGCAGCGTACGCCATGCCGGATCGACGATTGCCCTGCAGACGACGAACGGCAGGCCGTTCGCCTCGGCTATCGCGCCCGCAAGGTGAGATTCCATGTCGACGGCGAGCGCACCTGTCGATGCATGCAGCGCCGCCTTGTCGGCTGCGCCGACAAGCGGCGCGGCCACGCCCGCAATCGGCCCGCGCCGCAGCTTCGACGCCAGCGGCGCCGCGCCGAGCGCGGTGGCGATACGTCCCGCCCAGCGCAGATCGGTCTCGACGACGCCGAGCGGACTGTGCACGCTGCTCGCGACGATCAAGGTGCCCGGCGCGAGATCGGGCGCGAGTCCGCCAGCCGTGCCGAAGCTGATGATCCCCGCACAACCCCGCGCGACCGCCTCGTTCAGCGCGCGCTCGAGCAGATCGGCTCGCGCCGCGTACACCGCTTCGACGCCCTTGCCACGCGCGATACGCGCTTCGAACGCCATGCCCGTCACGGCGATGACGGGCAGCTTCGTGTTCATCAGATCAGGCCGGGCCGCCATCACAGACCGAAGGCGACGCGCTTCTGGCCCGCGCGCATCAGATTGCGGTAACGCGCGAGCGCCCACAGCGGGAAGAACTTGCGATAGCCGTGATAGCGCAGATAGAACACGCGCGGGAAGCCCGTTGCCGAAAAGCGCGTCTCGTCCCACAGGCCGTGATCGCGCTGCTCGCTCTTCAGGTACTCGATGCCGCGCGCGACGGCGGGATGATCGACATAGCCCACCGCCATCAGTCCGAGCAGCGCCCATGCCGTCTGTGACGGAATGCTCGGCGCCTTCTCGTAGCCGCGATAGTCGAGCTTGTAGCTGGTGCCGTCTTCGCCCCAGCCGCCGTCGGCGTTCTGGATCGACACCAGCCACTGCGCGGCGCGCCTGACGCGCGCGTCGTCGTGCGAAATGCCCGCGGCGTTCAGCGCGCACAGTGCCGTCCACGTGCCGTAGATGTAGTTCATGCCCCAGCGGCCGTACCAGCTGCCGTCGTCTTCCTGCTCCTTGAGCAGATAGTCGTAGGCGCGGCGCGCCGGCTCGCTCGTCGCGGGCATTTCGCCAAGTTGGGCGAGCATCGACAGGCAGCGGCCGGACACGTCGGCCGTCGGCGGATCGAGCAAGGCGCCGTGATCGGAGAACGGAATGTTGTTCAGGTAGTACTGGGTGTTTTCCGGCTCGAATGCGCCCCAGCCGCCGTCGCTGCTCTGCATGCCGACCACCCATTCGCGGGCGCGCGCAATCGCGTCGGCGTCGACGTCCGATTGCGTCAGCGCCGCCGAGCGATGCATTGCCAGCGCGACCACGGCCGTATCGTCGACGTCGGGGTAATGCGCGTTGTTGTACTGGAACGCCCAGCCGCCCGGACGCACATTGGGACGGCGCGAAATCCAGTCGCCGCGCACATCGAGAATCTGCAGCGGACGCAGCCATGCGAGGCCGCGCTCGGCGGCTTCCTCGGCGCGCCTGTCGCCCGTCTCGAGCAGCGCGTGCGCCGCGAGCGACGTGTCCCAGACAGGCGACAGGCACGGCTGGCAATACGCTTCGTCTTCGTGGATGACGAGCAGCTTGTCGATCGACTGGCGGGCGATCGCGCGCTTCGGGTGATCGGCGGGATAGCCGAGCACGTCGTACATCATCACGGAGTTCGCCATCGCCGGGAAAATCGCGCCGAGACCGTCCTCGCCGTTCAGGCGCTCATCGACGAAATCGACGGCCGCCTTGATCGCGCGCTCACGCGAGCGCTTCGGGAACAGGCCGTCCGTCACGCGCAGCACACCGTCCACGGCCCGGAAAAACGCGAACCAGCTCTTGCTCTGGTGGCCCGAGCGCGGCAGCAGGCCCGTCGTGACGGGCGCGCCGCGGAACAGTTCGTCGATCCGCACGCCGCGCGGATTACGCGCGACAGGCCGCTTCGCGTTCAGTACCAGCAGCGGCACGATCACCGTGCGCGCCCAGTACGACACCTTCGACAGATGGAAAGGGAACCACTTCGGCAGCAGCATGATTTCGACGGGCATCATCGGCACCGCGTACCACGTCACGACGCCGAACAGCGCGAGCAGGATGCGCGTGAACACGTTCGCCGCTTCCGCGCCGCCGTGGGCGAGAATGCACTCGCGCGCGCGGACCATATGCTCGGCATCGACGGGGTCTCCGATCATCTTCAGCGCGAAATACGCCTTCACGCTCGCGCTGACGTCCATCGCGCCGTCGGTGAAGAGCGGCCAGCCGCCGTCGGCCAGCTGGATGCGGCGCAGGTAGCGCGCGATCTTCTGTTCCAGCTCGACGTTGGGCGTCTCGCCCAGGTAATGGACGAGCAGCACGTATTCGGCGGGAATCGTCGCGTCGGCTTCGAGTTCGTAGACCCAGTGCCCGTCGTCCCGTTGCGCGGCGAGGATGGCGTCCGTCGCGCGCGTGACGGCGGCGTCGAGCGCGTCGACGGGCGCTGCGCCTGTCGCCAGCGCGGCGGCCACGGGAGCGTGGTCGTCGATCAGCGTTCGAGGCAGTGCGTCGCCCAGCGTCTGGGTCATGGATAAATCGTTCATCGGCGTTCCATCGGTTCGTTCAATAGCGTATCGGCGGCCTTCTGGCCGGAGCGAATCGCGCCTTCGATGCCCGGCGGCAGACCGGTTGCCGTCCAGTCGCCCGCAAGCATCAGGTTGTTCCAGCGAGTGCGCGTGGCCGGGCGGCGCATCTCGTCGTCGGGTTGCGCGGCAAAGGTCGCGCGCGGCTCGACGCTCAGTTGCCACTTCAATGGCAGATCGGCCGACAAGCCTGTCACTTGCGCGACGTCGGCCCACAGCTTGCGCGCGAGTTCGTCGCGCGCCATCTCGGCAAGGTTCGCCGTGCGGTTCGGCGTACGGCTTGCCGCGTCGTAGACCGTCACCGACAGTCGTCCGTCCGACGCGATCAGCCAGTTCGCGCTCGCGTTGATTAGCCCCATCAGCGGCGGATGGCCGAGCGGCGGCTCCACCGCGAAATTGGCCGTCACGATGGCCGAAAAGCGGCGCGGCGCCTGCACGCCGGGCACCAGTGCCTGCATGACGTCGGGCATCACGGCCAGCACCACGGCTTCGCTCGCGCCAATTTCGATGCGTTCGCCGTCGTCCAGACGCAGCGCGGCAACGCGGCTGGCCGGGTTATCGGCAAACTCCAGCGCGTCGATCCGCGCGCCCAGCCTGATCGCTGCGCCGCCATGCTGCAAAAGCCGCAGCGCCGGTTCGACGAAAGCGGAGCCCAGGCCGTTGCGCGCAACGAGCGGCCGGCTGGAAGGCCCGCCCGCCGCGAGCGTGTCGCGCAACACCGCGCCCACGAGGCCGGCCGTCGCCTGACGCGGCTCGATGTTCGTCAGGGCCAGCAGGAGCGGATGCAGCATGCGGTCCCACAGCGGGCCGTTGCTGCGCATCGACTGCGCGACGGTGCGGCCGGGCTTCGCCAGCAGCAGCGGCACCACGGACAGGTAATCCGTCCATTGCGTGTCCGGCACGCGCGCGCCGGCCTCGAAAATCCACGCCGGAAACCGTCCCGACGACATGCGGACGGTCCAGCGCCGGTTCGTCGCCAGGTCGACGAACGGGTATTCGGGCTGTGTCGGCCCGACGAGCTCGTCGGCGGAACCGATCGCGCGCACGTAGTTCAACGTGGCCTGCTGGCCGGACAGCACCAGATGATTGCCGCTGTCGACAGTCGCGGCCAGCGTGCGATCGTAGTACGTGCGGCAGCGGCCGCCCGCCTGCCCGTCCGCCTCGTAAAGCACGACCTGCGCGCCGCGCCGTTGCAACTGCACGGCGGCGGCAAGACCGGCCAGCCCCGCACCGATCACGTGAACCAGCTTTCGCATCAAAAGAAAGCGTAGCGCGCCACGATCGCCAGCATGCGCAATTTCGGCTTGCTGACTTTCGTGCGCGGAATGTCGAAGCCGCGTTCCAGCGTGCGTTCGAGCAGCAGTCGATACACGCCCGACATGATGCGCGGCGCCTTGACCTGCGCGCGCGGCTGCGCGTCCATGATCGCGTCGGCGGCGGCGAAGTGCTGCTTCGCGCGCTCCGCAAGCGTCGCGCAGACGCGCGGCAGCGAGGGATCGTCGGCGATCGTGAGCGGATTCGTCGCCGCGATGCCTTCGCGCGCCAGCAGCTCGTACGGCAGATAGCAGCGGTTGATCTCCGCGTCCTCGTCGATGTCGCGCAGGATGTTCGTCAGTTGCAGCGCGCGGCCCAGATGGTGCGACAACTCGATGCCCGGCTGCTCCTGCATCCCGAATATCCTCACCGATAGCCGGCCGGCTGCGCTCGCGACACGGTCGCAGTACAGGTCGAGCGTGGCTTCGTCGGGCGCGCAGATGTCGGCGGCGGCGTCCATGGCCATGCCGTCGATCATCGCGTGGAAGTCTTCCCGCTGCAGATGAAACGTGTGGATGTGCCGCGTCAGCTCGAGCAGCGACGCGCGCGGCGAACCGGCGTAGCACGCGTCGATGTCCGCCCGCCAGCGTTCGAGGCCCGCGTCGCGCTCGGCGCGCGGCAGGTCGCTGTCGGCGATATCGTCGACGGCGCGGCAGAACGCGTAGACCTGGTACATCGCGTCGCGCTGCGCAGGCGGCAAGATGCGCATCGCGAGATAAAACGAGCTGCCCGAGCTTGCAGCAGCTGCGTCAGTTTGTGTGTCGTCCACGACGAGATTGGAAACGGCCAAGACGATCTCCGCTGAGACACCCCCGAGGGGGCGATCAAGAAGTCATGCCTACCCGCAGGGCAAGCCGCCCGCGCGCGCGGACACGCGCGAAACGCCGGCCGAAAGACCGGAAAACGGCCAAAAGTATACCAACCTTTCATAGCGGACGCAGGAACAGCGGGAAGCCGCTTGGGCGTGCCATCGCGATCTGCCTCGACGAAGAACGAAGTGTACCGGCGACAAAGTGCGCGGGTCTGCCTACGCGCAGGCACTCAAAAGATCTCGAAACACTATCTCAAATTAAGAGTTGTCTGAGAGTCCTCTGGCTAGTTACAGACTACATTTAGTCCCGCAACGCAATGCACCAAGACGCCTGATAACCGCGTGCGGCGCTCACAGCATGCTTTTGAACCATTCACACTAATTTTTCGCAATAAAAATATCACTACGCAAATTTATATTCACGCGGGTCGCATTTTAATTTTCTGATTTAAAAACTGCTGAATTGGATTATTGATTTTAAATCATATCAAGGAATAAAGATGAAACTGTATATGCTGTTTATCGCTCCCGCTTTGGCCGCATTTGCACTCGCGACGCCGACCTTCGCCGCCGAGAACGACGAAGCCGTGATTCGCCAGATGGAAGAAGCCTGGGTCCAGGCGAGCATGCATCACGACCGCGACACGCTGAAACTGCTGCTCGACGACTCGTATCGCGAAATCACGCCGTCCGGTATGGCGCGCTCGAAGAGCGACGTGCTGAATGCATCGCCGGCACCGTCCGGTTCGACGCAAACGCTGCAGTACATGAAAGTTAGCGTCGACGGCGATCAGGCCGTGGTGACGGGCGAGAACCGCTTCATGGCGCCGGACGGCCAGCAAGCCGTGTTCGCCTTCAAGGATGATTTCGCGCGCCGCGACGGCCAGTGGCGCGTCATCGGCTCGTGGATGAGCCGCAAGTAGATCGATTCGCCGCAGCGGGCCGGCGCCCGCTGGCCGGCAAACATCCCAGAGACCTTCAGATAAACGCAACCGACCGGTTGCGTCCCTGCCGCTTCGCGCTGTACAGCGCCGCATCCGCCTCGTTGATGAGCGCCTCGTAGGCAGGCACGCCCGCTCGCGCGGACGCGCCGCCGACACTCGCCGTCACCGGCACGTCGACGCCTTGCACGTCGACCGGCTTGTCGCCAATCGTATTGCGGATTTTCTCCGCGACCAGCATCGCGTCTTCCAGCGGCGTGCACGGCAGCAGCAGCGCAAACTCCTCGCCGCCGAATCGCCCGAACGTATCCTGCGCGCGCACGACGTGCGACACGCGCTGCGCCATATCGCGCAGCACGGTATCGCCGACCACGTGACCGAACTGGTCGTTGATCTTCTTGAAGTGGTCGAGATCGAACAGCAGGATCGACAGATCACCGCCGTACCGCTGCCAGCGCGTGTATTCGTCGCGCAGACGCGCTTCGAAGTAACGCCGGTTCGCGATGCCCGTCAGCCCATCGCGGTCCGCGTATTCCTGCAGCTTCGCCACGGCCTCCTCGCGCTCCCGCTGCATGATGCTGACGTGCGTCACGTCGGAGACCGTCACGCAAACGGCCTCGACCTCGCGCTCGCGCATGATCGGCATGAACGTGCAGTCCTGCTGCATGAAATCCACGCCGCCCGTGATCGGCCGGTCGTGATCGAACTTGAACAGATAGGGGCGCTGTTCCCACGAACTGAACGCGAAGCTGCCGAGCTGGAACACGCTTTCGAGCTTGCGTGTGAGCCACACGCGCGGCAATTCCGGAAAGCTCGCGAAAATCGACTTGCCGACCACCTGTTGTGCCGACAGCCCGCTGTGATCGTGCATGAAGCGATTCCACATCAGCACGTTCATCTGACGGTCGAGCACGAAAATGCCGAAGCCGACCCGTTCGACGACCAGGTCGCTCAGCGTGGGAAGCGGGGCATTCATATGCTGGAAAGCAGTGCGTCCAGCGCGGAACTGAGATGGCGGATCGAGTCTTCCGCCATCAGCATCACGAGGTGGGCGCGGAAACTCTGATCCTCTAACGCGAAATTCACTTCGACGAGCAGCGCGACTTCCCAGGCGAGCACATTCGGCTGGAACACGTCGTCAAGCGACATCGCCGCGCCGAGCAGGCCCGGCTGCGAGAACACGGGGGTGCGCCCAAGCTGGTCGAGAATGCACGACACGCACGCGCCCGTCAGGATGTTCGCGACGTCGAACACCAGCTCCTCCTGGGTGGTCGCCTCATATGCGGACTTCGCATACGGATCGCTCACCAGCGAGCAAAGCTGCTCGATGCTGCCGCTACGGCATATCACCAGCGCCTCGCCCTTGATGTCCGAGCGGAAGCCCTGTCGCACGGCGCTCACGGGCTCGTTGATGCCCGTCATCTCGCGCAGCGCCGACGCAGCCTCGCGCACGGCGACGACGCGCACGCGCGGCACGGACAGTTCGATGAACGCATCCAGCAGCAGAGCGAGGCGCGTCGCGGCCTGGCCCATCGCCAGATTGGCGACCTCTTGCAGCGCGTCGCGCTGATCTTCGTTGAGGACTGGCTCAGACATACAACCCGTACTCCTTGAGGATGGGAAGCACCGCCTCGGTAGTCACGGGCTTGGGGATGAATGCGACCGCGCCGAGGGTGCGCACGCGTTCCCTTGCCATCGGCTGGACATCGGCGGACACGACGATCACGAAGGTATTCAGGTCCTCGTGCTGCAGGGCCTCCAGAACCTGATAGCCCGTCATGTCGGGCATCGTCAGGTCCAGAAACATCACCGATGCGCGCCCCTTGCGATAATGCTCGAGCGCTTCGCGTCCGTTGGACGCGTAGGTAATGTCGACATCCCAGCCTTCCGGCAATGCTTTCGTGAGCACCTTGCGGGCAAGCAGCGAATCGTCGGCGATCACAATGGGCAAAGACATGGCGGCGGGCTGGAAACGGAGTGGGTTCTTGCGTGTTAACGGCGCTGCGCGCGCGAACTTGAGTCGCCGCTCGCGCGGTCGCGCGCCGCAGCCTCTCCAGCAGCGGCGAAGCGGGAACCCGAAACGGTCGGCACGAACAATGCTGACCCCATCTGGCGCGGCGACGGGCGCACCCGGCGGCTGGTGCTGCGCGCGCGGCGCGCAGCCGCTGCAGCGTGCACGCAATGGACAACGGCAATGACCGGCATTTTCGAAGCCTACCCCGTAGATAGTGCTGCGGCGGCAAGACGGCGTTCATGGCTCCGTGGTGCCCCGCTGGTCGGCGCGAGGGTCTGTCCGGTCTTGCATGGCATGCAATGCCCGGTCCCCCGCACGAAATTCGCCCGATCATGGCGGGCTGATTATTTGTCTGAGCGCGATTTTCGAATCAAATTGGCGAAAAGGCAACTCGTCAGAATGCTTTCGACGAACGAATTTAACTCGTTTGGCTCGGATTCGAGTCAAAACGTAAGCATTTGTCAGATAAAAGATCGTCTTTATACTTTTGTGTACGTTTGCGCTTCCGGATTCGTCGCTGATTCACGAACTTGTATGACTAAAGCGTCCCGCCCCCGCAGGCGCGGCCTCGGCGTCTGCTTTGTTGCATTGCGCGCGAGCGGATGGTCCACTAAACCTATGATGAGAACACACACCTCTTCAACCGGCCGCGCGCGCGGCTTGCGCCATGACTGCTGACCGGCCCGATTCCGCCGACACGAATGCCCCCGACGAACGTGCCATCGGCACACGGCCCGACGAAGCGCTTTTTCCCGCCGTACCCGAGCAGAACTTTGCGGTCCGCCGCCTGACGCTGATCGCGCTGCTGGTGGCGGCCGTCGTGGTGCCGTGCGTGTTCGTGGCGGCGATGGCGTTCAGCGACCTGCGCACCCGCGAGGACGACGCCACCGATCTCACGCTGCGCACCGTGCGCGTCGCGGAAGAACACGCGCTGAAAGTGTTCGACATGAACGAGGCGCTGGACGCGCGCGTCGTCGATCTGGTGCAAGGACTGGACGACGACGGCATACGCGAACGCGAAGGCGCGATCCACGAGAAGCTGCAGACCATGGGCGGCGGCTATCCGCAGGTCGCGGCCGTTTCGATCTTCGGCCGTGACGGCACGCTGCTCGCGAGCAGCCGTTTTTATCCGGCGCCGCCCGTATCGATCGATCATCGCGAGGATTTCGTCGGTATTCGCGACGGTCAGGTGCTCGAACATGTGTCGAAGGTGATGGTCGGGCATGTCGCGGGCGAGATCGTGTTCAACACGGGCGTCGCGCGGCGCGGCGAGGACGGCGGGTTCGCGGGCGTCGTGTCGGTGGCGCTGCGGCCCAGCTACTTCGCGGCGTTCTACCGCGAGTTGCTCGGCGGCAACGACTCGCCGATGACGATGGCGCTGACGCGCTCCGACGCAGCCGTGCTCGCGCGCTATCCCGTCGGCATGCCGTCGAAGGCGGAAGAGCCCGTCCGCCACAACGCCTACACCGACGCGCTCGCCGAAGGGCGGCGCGCGGGCGTCGTGCGAGTACGCTCGGCGCCCGACGGCGACAAGCTGATCGTCGCGTTTCGCCGCGTCGGCTCATATCCCGTGTATGTGACAGTCGGCTACCGGACGTCGGCGATCTGGGCCGCCTGGTATCGCCATCTGAGCGTGCTCATCCTGTCGACGTTCGTGCCGTCCGTCGTGCTGTGGTGCGTGATCTGGCTGTCGCTCAGGCGCCTCGGCGCAGAAGAGGAAGCGTGGGAGCGCTGGCAGGCGGAAGCGTCGATGCGCCGCTCGATCGAATCGGCCTACCGGCAGTCGCGCAAGATGGAAGCGCTCGGCAATCTCGTCGGCAGCGTCGCGCACGACTTCAACAACCTGCTGATGATCGTCTCGGCCAATGTGCAGATCGTGCGGCGGCGCGGCGCGGCGGCGTTCGACCGCGAGTTGTCCGCCATCGAGCGCGCGCTCAAAAGCGGCCAGTCGCTTACGCGGCAATTGCTCGGCGTGGCGCGCAAGCAGCCCTTGCGCAGCGAGACGCTCGACGTCGAACGCTGGCTGCCGGGCTGCCGCGATCTGCTGCGCGCTTCGCTCGGCGCGAAGGTCGCGCTGGTAATGGACGTGGGCACAGGCGTGTGGCCGATGCAGGTCGACGTCGCCGAACTCGAACTCGCGCTGATCAACGTCGCCGTCAATGCCCGCGATGCAATGCCGAACGGCGGACGCTTTACGGTGCGCGCGAACAACGTGACCTTCCGTCGCGAGGACGGCTTTCCGATCACGGGCGCGTTCGTGCAGTTGTCGCTGGAAGATACGGGCGTCGGGATGCCGCCGGAGATCCTGTCGCGCGCGTTCGAGCCGCTTTTCACCACCAAGCCGAAAGGCATGGGCACAGGTCTCGGCCTGCCTCAGGTGTTCGCGTTCTGCGAGCGCTCGGGCGGGCTGGCCGCGATCGACAGCGCGATCGGCGCGGGCACGTCGGTGCGCCTGTATTTGCCGCGCGCGACCCAGGCGCCCGAAGTCGAGCGGCCTGCCGAGCCCGTCGCGGAAGAGATGGGCGCGCCGCATGGCCTGCGCATTCTGCTCGTCGAGGACAACGACGAAGTCGCGGCGGGCACGGAAGCGTTGCTGCAGATGATGGGCCACGACGTGACCTGCGTGTTCAACGCCGACGCGGCGATGGAACGCTTCGACGCCGCGCACGCGAGGCAAAAGGAGACGGGCGAGCCCTTGCCGTTCGACCTCGTGATCTCCGACATCCATATGCCCGGCACGCTGAACGGCATCGATCTCGCCGAACGCGTGCAGGCTTTCGAGACGAAGCTGCCGGTGATTCTCGTCACCGGCTATGCGGAGGAGCTGGAGCGCGCGCGTCACGTCGACGTGCGCGTGCTGTCGAAGCCGTTCGATATCGCGCTGCTCGACAAATTCCTGCAGACGCTACAGCGCGATCTCGCGCATACGCCGACTCACCCTGCCAGTTGAGCGGGCGTTTCGCCCCGGGGATTACCGACTACATTTGTAAAAAAGCGCGCCATGCGACGGGCGCGCTTGCGTGGGCAACGGCCCCCGCTGGCGCCTGTCTGTCCGACAGTTCCCGTCGCGCCGCGCTCGCGAAGCCCGGCATGAACGTTGCGCGTATACCGTCACAGCGGATGCGGTGGTGCATTGCCGTATCCACCCAGAAAGCTGACGGAGACAGACATGCGACACACCGTGATTGGTCTTTTCGCCACCTACGCGCAGGCCGAAAGTGCGCGCAACATGCTCGTGCAAACGGGCTTCGCGTCCACCGACATCGATCTGCAAGCGAACCCCGAAACGCCTGCCGACGCAGCCGCCGATGCCTCTCCCGGCGTGATTGCCAATATCGAACGGTTCCTGTCGAGCCTGTTCTCGAGCTCCGGCCCGACCGCCCCCGAAGCCGAGCGCTACACCGATGCGGTGCGGCGCGGCGCAGTGCTCGTGGCCGTGAACGCCGCGAGCGAATCGCATGCGGAGCTCGCGCGCAACTCGTTGAGCAAGCTCGGGGCGATCGAAGTGAGCGAGCGGGCGCCCGATGCCAGGATGCCCACGCCCGAGGCGAGACGCGAGCACTCGGTGCTCGACGAGTTGGGTATCGGGGGTAGTGGCAGTCTGGCCGCGACGCCGACAGCGGCGGCGCAGCCGTCGAGCGATGCGCTGCGCGCCGAGGAAGACGCCCGCAACCGCGCGCGCATGGATGCGCTGCACGGCGTGCCTCCCGCCGACGAAGCGTCCGCCCAGGCCCTCGCGGCCGCGAGTGCGCCGGGCGCGGGTGCCGTGATGCGGCCGGATATGCCGCCGCCGGAACCCTTGACGACGTTCCCCGACGAGCCGGTTCAGCATCCCGATTACGGCGTGCCCACGTCCGCCAGCCGGCCGGCCGCGCCTCAGGGCGATACGCCAGCGGCTGCGGCGATTGCGTCGGCGGGCATCGCCGGCTCAGGCGCCGTGATGACGCCCGACACCGCCGAGCCGGCGCGAGCCATGCCTCAACAGGTGCCGGATGAATTCCTCGAGTATGAGGAGGATTTCCGCACCCACTATGACGCGGAGTACGCGCACGAAGGCTTGCGCTATGACGAGTATGTTCCGGCGTATCACTACGGCGCGACGATGGCCCGCGAGATCCGCTATCAGGATAAGTCGTGGGACGAGGTCGAGCCGGACGTGCGGGAGGATTGGGAGCGCGACAAAGCGGTAGGCAGCTGGGAGCGCTTCAAGTCTGCCGTGCGGCATGGGTGGGATCGCGTGACGGGTCACCACCACCGATAGTCTTCTTGCTTCGACTGGCAAAGCAACAAAATAACGCGGCGCCCCTGATCGGGCGCCGCATCGTGTGAAGGCGGGGCGCGTTCAACCCGCGTGCCGCTTCACCCAGTCAGCGTATCGATCGACGAACTTCTGCAGGAACTTGCGCGTGTCGTCGGTGGCGATGTTGCCGTTCTCGTCGATCTGGCCAGCCGTATGCTTGATGAACATCTCCGGTTGGGCAAGTGTCTGCACGTCGAGATACGCCAGCACGTTGCGCAGATGCTGTTGCGCGAGCGCCGTGCCCGTCGCCCCCGGCGACGTGCCGATCACGGCGCCCGGCTTGCCGCCCCAGACGCTATGGCCCCAAGGGCGTGAACCCCAGTCGAGCGCGTTCTTCAGTACGCCGGGCATCGAGCGGTTGTATTCGGGCGTGACGAAGAGCAGGCCGTTGGCAGCCTGGATCTGCTGCTTAAAATGACGCGCGACTTCTGGGAAGTCATCGTCGTAGTCCTGGCTGTAGAGCGGTAGAGCACCGATGTCGAGAAACTCGAAGGAAAAGTCTGAAGGCGCAAGGGAGATCAACGCCTTCGCCAGCTGCCGATTGGTCGAGTCGCGGCGCAAGCTGCCGACGACCACTGCAATGTGATAGGCCATGTGTTCGTTCCTCGGTTGGCGCGAAACGCGCAAAAGGGGATGCAGCCCGTCAATCATAACGGTCGATACGGCATCCCGAAACATAGCCTTATCGCCCTTGTTATGACGCTTTTGTTACCCGCAGTGGATAAACCGCGGTACGCAAAAGTTATCCACAGATTTTCTGGATAACCCTGTGGATAGGTCGAATGTTTGCCTTATCAATCAAGCGCGTCGTCGGCCTGTCGCAATACGCAACAAACGGCGTGCAAGCTCACCTGCCGCTACAGCTTCGCGTCGGGGGCAGCGATTTCAGGGTGCCGGGCGCGGTGCTTGCGCTATCACCCCTTTGAGGATCAACGGGAGGGATAGATCATGACCTTGCATCACTCTGGCAAATCTCACGATGAAGCAGTCGCTGCACGAAAGGAGCACAAGCCTCGCGCGCTCGAACAGCCGGGCGGCGAAATGGCCGTGGAAGGCACAGAGGCGGATGAAACGCACAGCTGCGGCGAACTTTCCGAGCGCGGAAAGCAGGTCTGGCGGACGGGCAGCGGACTCGATGGAGGCGGAAAGGTCTGATTTGCGCGGGCCGCATATAAGAAAGGGCGCTCAAGAGCGCCCCTTACTTTGTGACTGACGACTTAGTTGCCGAAAAATACGTTGCAATACGACGCGGGACCTTCGCACTTCCGTTGTTATCCACGTGCACGACCCCGGTGGCACCGGCATCCCGATGACGTTTCCGGCCGATTACCGCTCCGACAGAGGGAGCTCGCGATAACGCGCCAGGTAAGCACCGTGTGCGACCTCGTCGACGCCGACAGGATGGGAAGCGGACGACGCGGGATGCTTCTGCAGCATCGCCGCGGGACGAACGGGCCGATGCTGGAAATTTCCCCCACAGTTCGGACACACATTGCGCAACGCGGTCAGCGCGCAGACTTCACAAAACGTGCATTCGAAACTGCAGATCATTGCATCTCTCGAGTCGGGTGGCAGTGCCTTGCCACAGCCTTCGCATGATGGTCTTAGTTCGAGCATTCCCGGTCTCCACAATCGACGAAATTTGGCGTTTTGTTCCCGCGGCGGGGACAGTCAATGGTTGAAGTTTATGAAAGCCGGATTGGGCGAACATGTCAGCGCGGCATCAATTGCTGCCACGCGGGACGCACCCGGGTACGCATCGACCCGGTGTGATTTGCTTATGCGAATTTATCGGTTCGCGAAGATCGGTCGTCGGCTTATCGTTGAGCGCAATCGGTCCCTGTTGCGACCGTACTAGCTACATCGAATCCGTCTATGTCTCAACATTCCACGTTCACACGCCGCGCATTCCTGGCAGGAGCCGGCGCACTCCTTGCATCGGCCGCTTTGCCCGCATTTGCGCAGACGCACGCAAAAGAAATCCGTATCGGTTATCAAAAGGCCGCAAGCACGCTGGTGTTGCTGAAAGCACATGGAACGCTGGAAAAGCGCTTCGCGCCGCTGGGTGTGGGAGTGAAATGGACAGAATTTCCGGCAGGCCCGCAATTGCTCGAAGGACTCAATGTCGGTTCCATCGATTTCGGCTATGTCGGAGAGGCGCCGCCTGTCATCGCACAGGCTGCTGGCGCCAACTTCGTGTACACCGCGTATGAGATTCCGACGCCGCAAGCCGAAGGCATTCTCGTGCATCACGATGCACCGATCCAATCCGTTGCGGACCTGAAGGGAAAGCGGGTGGCGTTGAACAAGGGCTCAGACGTGCACTGGTTCCTGGTCGCCGCGCTTCAGAAAGCAGGTGTGAAATACACCGATATCCAAACTGTGTTCTTGCCGCCCGCTGACGCGCGCGCCGCATTCGAGCGCGGCGCAATCGATGCGTGGGCTGTCTGGGACCCCTTTCTCGAAGCTGCAAAACGCCAATCGAATGCCAGACTGTTGACCGACGGCGCGGGGATCGTCAGCCACCACCAGTTCTTCCTCAGCGCGCGCCCGTTTGCGCAGCAAAACGCTGAACTGATTGATGCCGTAGTTGCCGAGGTTGGCAAAGAGGGCGTCTGGGTCCGCGATCACTACGCCGAAGCGGCTGCACAACTCGCACCGATTCAGGGACTCGACGCCAGCGTGGTCGAAGCGAGCTTGCGACACTATGCGCACGTCTATAAGCCGATCGATGCAGGCGTGCTCGCCGAGCAGCAGAGAATCGCCGATGCGTTCACTGAGCTTCGCATCATCCCGACGAAGATCGTCACGAAGGAAGCCGTACTCGGCGTGAAGGCGTAAGCGCACGTCTCAGTGCACGTCTCAGTGCACGTCTAATGGCCGCGCGCGATGCGCACTCCCGTCATCGCGCGCGTCACGCTACTCCGACAGATCGTGAAACAGCGCTTTGACGTTCTCCGGCGGCCGACCGATTACGGCACGTCCATTGCGAACGACGATAGGACGTTGAAGCAGGATCGGGTTCGCAGCGATCGCTTCGTATAACTGATCGTCGGTCAACGAGGCATCAGCCAGACCCAGTTCTTTATAGATGGCTTCTGAGTCTCGGAGCATCTCACGAACGGGGCACCCCAGCATTCCATTCAGTTCCTTCAACTGCGCCACGGACAGTGGCGTACGAAGGTACTCGACCACATCGACAGGTTCGTTCGACGGGGTGTAGACGTCGCTAATGAGTTCGCATGCGCCACGGGATTTCGAGCAGCGCGGGTTGTGATAGACGGTAATCATGGGCTTATGCGGAGAGTGAGCGGGTGAGGCTAAGAATTTTAGCTGCTGCGGTTGTATGGCGTTGCGGTCGTCGCTCAACTGCCGGCCGAAGAATGATCGCGGCTTGTGCTTGAGGACTGATTCGAGGCATTGCGCCGCTTGCGTGCGTTGATGCGTCAAAGGGGTTTGATCTTCGCCATTGGCGGCCTTCATGGATATGGCCGCGGTGGGGGTAATGCCGATGGACGTGCGGATCGGTGTCGGCCGCACTCCCTCTTGCGCCGTGCATCTCATTACTCGGTCGAGTTTATGCGCATAACGTCGACGCCTCTGCAGAGTATCGAGGTAACGGCGCGTGATATCAGGCGGGTGGGGTGTTAATGCTGACGAGGTTTATGCGCATAAACCACAGTCGTTTCGGGCGCGATGTTGCCCATTGTTAGCCAGCGGCCCACGGTCTGCAGAAGACTCATCATCGGTCGATTGCGCGACGCCTCCTTCGAATCCGGCAGGATCCGTGAGGACCTTCCATCGGCAAGCGCCGCGACATAGCTTCCAGAACGCCTCCGGGTTCACCATCCCGTGTTTCGGTTTATGCGCATAAAGCCACGTCAAACGGCTTATAACTGTTGCACGTAACCAAAAATGTTTGAATTAGAAAAACGCCAAGGTAAAATTCAGCGGCGTCCAAAAAGAGGAGGTGAACATTGGCAGCAGAAATCATCGCAGTGACACAGCAGAAAGGCGGAGTCGGTAAAAGTACGATTGCGATGCACCTGGGCGCCGCCTTCCATGAGAGAGGCAAGCGCGTCCTCGTCGTAGACGCCGATGGTCAAAACACCCTCATCCACTGGGCGAGCGCATCTTCGGATAGCGAGTCCGGCATTCCATTCCCCGTCGTCAATCTCTCCGAGGCCGGCTCGCAGATCCACCGCGAGATCAAGAAGTTCGTTGCGGACTACGACCTGATCGTCGTCGACTGCCCGCCGTCGATTACGGAAAAGGTCTCAGGCGTTGTCCTTCTCGCAGCAACGGTCGCCGTCATGCCGACGTCCTCATCGCCGGCTGATTACTGGTCGAGCGTGGGTCTCGTCAAGCTGGTGCAGCAGGCACAGGTCATGAACGAAGACCTCCGTGCCGTCTTTCTACTCAATAAGACCGAAGAGAAGCGAATGCTGACGCGTGAGTTGAAGCGAGCGTTGGAAGAACTCGGCTTCCCGCTTCTGCGCACCCAGATCCCCACGCGCGAAGCCTATAAACAGGCGATGGCACTTGGTCAGACAGTCTTGCAGATGAACGATCGTGGCGCGAAGCTCGCGGCTCTCGAAGTTCGCGCCTTTGCTGACGAGATCGCCACCCTGCTCCCCTGAATTTATGCGCATAAAGGTACTTGAATGAAACCGTCCCAATTCGCCAAAGGCTTCCAGGCACGTCCCGATACTACCAGCAGCGAAAAGCGCACCGCGCTCGATCGACTGAATGCGATCGACGGGCTGGTGCAAAACGCAGCGAAGAACACGAACGTTGCCGCATTCAAGAGCCCCGTTGTAGCGCCAACTTCGCCGAGCGAAGCGGAGCCGAGTGACACTGCGAATGAATCAGTCGAGTACCGCGCGTGGCGAGCCGAACACAACTATCGTGCCGGACAGATCGTCGAGCTTCCGCTGAAGGCGATCAAGCCGAGCCCATTCAATCCGCGGTATTTCTATCTGAAGTCGTCGATTGCCGAGCTCGCGGTCAACCTCGCGAAGCAAGGGCAGCAGCAGGCGATTCACGTCATTCCCGACTACGACAATCCCGGAAGCTATTTCGTCAGCGATGGCGGCCGACGTGTGCGGGCATTGAAAGAAGCAAACAAGGAGACGGTGAAGGCGATCGTCATTGATCTTCCGATCGGCATTCAAAGCTACAAACTCGGCTACGACCTCAACGTCCAGCGAGACTCACAGACAGTGTTCGACAACGCGATCGTATGGCGACGCTTTCTGGACGAGAAACACTTTCAAAGTCAGAAAGAACTTGCTGAACATCTTGGTCTCGATGAATCGACGATCGCGGTGGCACTCTCCATTGCGAAATTGCCAGAGACGGTGATGCAGGAGATGGTCGCGCGACCGGATCGCTTCGGCTCGAATATGGCGTATCAGGTCGGTCGGTATCACTCTGCGCGCGGCACGGATTCGACGCTGCGACTGATCAACAAGATCCTTTCCGACGATCTCAGCACGCGCCAGGTCGCCGACATCGTGAAGGGAAGGGCGACGGCACAGGAAAGCGCGAAGCCGGCAGGACGCCAGCGTTACGCTCAGCGGCTTGATATCAAATTAGCGGGGGTTTCGGTCGGCGACCTGAAGTCATATGGAGAAGACCGGCTCGAACTGAAGTTGCGCGGCTTGACGCGTGATAAGCGCGATGAAATTCTCCGACAGATCGAACAGATGCTGTCGGAACAGAAATAAGTTACGTAAAGGAATAGCGCGCCAACAGGGCGCGCTTTTTAGAATCAATCAGGAATCAGGCGGCCCGCGATTGGCTCAACGTGAACGAGAGCAAATCGCCATCCGTCGGCTCACCCCAGGTTTTGCGCGCGAGCCAGTCAAAGAATGCGGTTTCCGTCAGCTTCGACTCGAGGCCGCGTCGTCGCCAATCGTCACGCATGTGGCCACCGAGGCCCGGCAATTCATCCTCTTCGAACGAATTGCGAGCCAGTTCGCGTTCCGCTTCACCCTGTTCCTGGTACAGCGCCTGCGCTTCCTTGCGCCGATGGGCCATGTACTCGTCCAGCAGCCTTGCCTTCGGATCGTCGGCAGGCGTGCCCGCCGAACCTTTGCCAGCCGTCCCTGACGGCAACGCATCGACAGGCGGCGCATAGCCCTTCTTCAGCGCGTCCTTGAACAGCGCCGGCGCGCTGCGCACGGGCGGCAGCGTGGTGCTGCGCATCCGCTGCTCGGTCATTTGCAGCGCCGCGCGAATGCGGTTCTCCTCGCTATCGGCGTACAGCGTTTGCGCCTCTTTGAGCGGAATGCCGATCTTCACCATCCGATCGACGAGCGTGCTGTCGAAAACATTCGGATGTTCGTCGAGTGCAAGCATCGGCTGCTTGCGCTCGGTGACCCGAAACTGGATTTCAGCGACGCGGCGGCCTTCGCGATGCTCGATGAGTTCGACAAAGATATTGGTAACCGCATTCACTTCCGCGATCGCCGGACGCAAGTAGTCGCGCTTGAAATACTTGTACTCGCGCTTGGCTTCATCGCCCGCTTCGGTGTCGGGCGTGCCCGACAAGATCGGCCGCCACCATTCCCACGCCTCACGCATCGTCAGATGGCTCGGATTGGTCAGATAACGCACGCAGATTTCATAGAGCGCGAGACCCGCGCTGCTGCGCAACTGGCTTTGGAATTGCAAGCTCAACCGCGCGTATTGCACGGGATCGAGCAGTTTCTTTTTGATCTTGGGCGCGAACGAGAACTCGACCCACACGCGACGCGTCGTCGGATCTTCGAGAATTTCGGCGTCGGCGATGAGCGTCGAGATGCCCCATTTGCGGCCGGGCTTCTGGCTCGACGTTCCTTGGCTCCATTCGACCTGCACGGAGACCATCCGACGCAAGTGCTCCTTGACGAGGGCCGTGTCGTTCGAGTCAAAAGCCGAGTTTGCGACGATGTCCGACAGCAGTGCCCGATAGGTGTCGCCCGATTCGTCCGCTTGCTGAGCAACCGTGAGCAACACGTTGAACAGTTTGCGTGTGAGAAGCGTGATCTTGCCGCTCTTGGGCTGAATGGCAATCGCCTCGACGGCTTTGCGCAATTCGGCGGAGCTTGGGCTCACCACATCGGTTTTTTTCGCGCGCTTCGTGGCCATGCGTCGAGTCGGGAAGAGATTTTGCGAAAGCATACCGGCTGTGGTGATGCACGTCTATAGCGCCTCTCTCACCTACGTTGGGTGAAATCAGTTTACCCCGCCCAACTCACCAGGAGCGGGTCCCGCAAACCCTCACCGTTCATCGTCAGATGCCTCTTCTGGCGACGTTGATGGTCGCGGACCAGGCGTAAACGCCGTCAAACTGGCCGCACCAGAAGCCGGCAAATTCCTTCCTGAAGATTCTCACCGTTGCGAGCGTCGCAAATCTGCGACGCCGGTTTGGGTTGCCAGCGCCACCGGGAGACAGCCCGGACAAGCGCGCGCTGTTAAGACGTGCCTCGCTCGCTGCGCGCTGGGTACTGTCGGAATCGAGGATCCACTTGTACATCGCGCGGTTCAACTCGCGGTCCGATCCGCGTGCTCCCATCCATCATCTGGAGCAACGTCACCCGTCCATGAATGGCACCCTGAAGGCGGAATGTTAAATCCGGGCACCGCTAGCAGCCTTGACGATCGGTCATCAGACAACGCACCGAGTACCGGGCCCCCGAATACTCTCACCTTTGGTATCGCTCAAGCCGAGATCCGGCGGTATTTCGCGTCCTACTGATCAATCGTTGACGGGAAAATGCTCCCGTATCTTCTCACCTGGGCAGCGATCGCTCGTCATGAATGAATCGGTCCGCAACAGTCCCTCAGCCCCCGAATATCCTCACCTTTTGACAAAAATCGACGAAAAACCAATCAATTTAGGCACTTAGCACACATCGATTTGGCCGATCGATCCGCAGGCAAGGCGACAACCTCCTGAAAAGTCTCACCTGTAGCGAGTCATGACGTAAACCAGTGCCTAAAAACTCGACAAACCGCTCTCCCGAAAAGCCTCACCTGAGCAAAACCGCAGGGTGATCGACGGCTCGCGTCGGACCGCACCGGCACTACGTTCGGCGGGAATTTTTGCAGAATTGGTCCCGCATTTCCTCACCTTTTCGCTGCAATCGACGCCTAACACGTCCCGTAACATCTCACCTTTCGGCTTTCCGCCGCGATTCTGGCCCAAGATATGCATACATTTTGGGGGTCCCGAATCCGCTCACCCTTGAGATCCGGGTGGCTGCAAACATCGAAAGGAAGAACACTTCCACTCCCGTAAAACCTCACCTTTGTGCATCGCGTGCCCAAAATCGGCTCAAAATGGCTCCCCCGCCCCGAAAAATCTCACCTTCACCCTTCGTTTTCTCCCGTGATGGCTCACCGAGGGCTCGCCGGACTCGTAAAATCGCCTCATATCGCGCCCGAGCCGTCCTCCTGAATCCCCTCACCACGCTTGCGCAGGTGCAAAATCGAAGCAACCAGCGTGTACGGGCCGCAATCAACAGGTGACTCCCGAAAACCTTCACCTAACATCAGCGGCCACTATCGGGGCGCTCCCGAAGCCACTCACGATCTTTCCCGGGCCGGCTCACCCGTGTCCCTGAACCCCATCACTCAACTATCCTGCCAAAGCTCACCATCCATCCCGTAAACCTTCACCTGATCGGGCGCTACGCCTTATCCAGTAAGGCTTCTGACTGGCGTTAACGTCTTTAACTAGGGTTCAAAGGTGTTTACTTTTATTACTCTCAACGAGACGCCCCGTGAGCTTCCGCAAATACAACGAGACCCAGATTCAGAACGCACTGTGCCGCCGTGAAACAGTGCCAAAACATCTTGCTAGCACCTAAACGTATTTATTAACAACGGCTTAGCAGGTATTCTTCGATTTGTTTCACGGATCAACCGTCGCCGTCGACACCGATGCGCCTAATTTGTCTCCATCTGATCGAGTGTGGCAAGAAAGACGCACCCAAACGCGAAAACGTAACGAACACTACGTAAATTGTTATGATTCGTCGAATTCACGTAGCGCAGAGACAATCATGAATCTGGACGAAGAACGCCAAGCTATCCGACAAGAACTCGATACACTGCGTGCCAATGGGGCGCGTCGCCAGGAACTGTCCCTTCACGCCTGCAAACGCCTCTTCTTCGACCTCGGCATTCGTCCGTCAATGGCTGCCGTGCG
This sequence comes from Paraburkholderia sp. XV, assembly GCF_020177535.1. NCBI lineage: Bacteria > Pseudomonadati > Pseudomonadota > Betaproteobacteria > Burkholderiales > Burkholderiaceae > Paraburkholderia > Paraburkholderia sp. XV. Next base: position 55,438 of record NZ_JAGUUD010000018.1, read on the forward strand.
TGACTTGACGCAAACGGGCAGCGCCAGCGACATCCCGAAAGACATCGACAGTTTCTGGGAGCGGATTCGCTCTGCCTCCCGCGTACGCGTCGGCGCCGGCGTCATTCCCAAGGCGTTGGAAGAAAAGGCGGGCGAACTCTTGGGCGCGCTCTTCGAAGATGCGTTGTCACACGCCAAGGCATCGCTCGATCACGAACGCCAGGAACTACATGCGTTGCGCGCCGCGGCCGAGCGCGATTCTCACGAAGGCAAGATTCGAAAAGAAGTTTCTGAGGAAGCTATACAGCGCAGCGAGGCACGCGCCGACGCCGCCTGGGAACGCGTGCGTGTTCTTGAGACGCAACTTGCCTCAGTGAACACCAGCGGATCGGCACATCAAGAAGGATTGAAGACGTCCGTGCGCCGGCTGGAGGCCGAGAACGAATCGTTGCGCAAGCGTCTTGATGCCGAACAGTCGACGAATGCGGGGCTGCGCGACCGTATCGATGGGTTGCACTCCGAAATGCGGCAAAACGCCGAGCATTACGCGCAACAGATCAAGGATGCCGTGGCCGAGGCCGAGCGTCGCGTCAAGCCGATGCTCGTGGAACTGGACTCCTTGCGTGCGATGGCTGCGACGTATCAGACGGGGGTGCGCGATGCGAGCCGGAAGGAATTCGAATTCATCCAGCAACTGGCGGCTGCCAAGGCGAGGGGCGACCGGCTGGAGGCGCAACTGCGCGAACAATCTGACGAACTCGATCTGCTGACGCGCCAGATGACTGCGTTGCGCGCCCAGCAAAGCATCGACCCAGCCGTTGCGGAATTGCTCTGTCAACTGGCAAGTGCGGGCAGGCTGAGCACGCAGGAATTGGATTCGATCGGAACGGCCGCCGATGGACACGTTGCCGTACCCGCTCGCTGTCCGAAATGCGCCGAAGGTGAGCCGGAGCTTTCACAGGTCGATCACCGGTATGAGCTCCTTTGTCCCGAATGCGAGCACTCGTCGGGAACGGGCGGCTCGCGCTTGGCTGCCGTGACACGCTTCATGGATACGTCGCAAACTTCGGCGTTGAGCTGATCGCCAAACGCACTAGTTTCTCTGAAAGCGTTCGAGGTGAGCGTTTTCGGGGAACCCAAGGTGAAGGTTTACGGGAGCCGCTTATCTGCGGTCCCGCGTGGGCCCGGCGTCTTCGGCAGACGTTGGTGTTTCCGCAACGTGCGTTTCGGCGTCGAACTTTTCCTGGTCGTTCCACATCTTCCACGCGCGATGCAATCGATTCGCGGAAACAGCTTGCGCGAATCCGAGCCATTGTCCGACCACCTCCGGCTCTACCCCGCTTTCGAACAGATCGGCAGCGAACGAGTTACGCAACGTGTGCGGACTTGCGCGTGCTTCGCGCGATCGACTGATTCCGGCTGCTTCGACGAGCGCGTCGACGGCACGAAGCATCGTCGCCTTATGCATTGGACGGCCCGATGGCGAGGCGGGGAAAACCAGCTCGCCGGGCAGTTCCGCTTGCTTGCGCTCGTCGAGCCAGGCATCGAGAACGGACACAGCAAAGGGTGCGAGCCGTGTTCTCCGCGTGAACAATGGATTGGCCGCGTCGATCACCACCCACGGCGAGCCCGCTGTCACGCAATTAATCGAGATCGTGCGCGCTTCGCCTGTTTTGATACCGCCGCCGAGAAACACAGCAATCAAAGCGCGATCGCGGCGCTCCCGCCAACGTTGGGCCGACGTCAGATCACTCACGGGCGAAGAAAGATAAGCGATCAAAGCGGATCGCTCGGCAATGGTGAGAAATCCTGTCGGTTCGTTGTCGCGCGCGTTACGCCATTCTGCTTCGCCATCCTGAGCAATGAATCGTGCGGGGTTGGTCGATGCAAGTTCGATCTCGCGCACATGGTCGAGTACGCGCTCGATCAACCGGAGATATCGAGCGCGTTGCGGCTTTCGGATCGACAATCCGCCGACGAATTCTGCTATCGCACCCATGTCGACCGTCACGAGATTCTTGTGACGCGCCTGCAGCCATTCGAGAAAAAGCCCCCACTGCGCGCGATACACCTCCGCTGACGAATGGCGAAAATTTTGCCCGGCGAGCCATGCGTCGAACGCGGCGCGCGGATCGATCAGCCAGTCTTGGCGTTGGGTATCGAATAGATCCGCACTAGGGGCGGATAGACCAGTGGGGCCAACGGGATCGGTGGAGACCATAGTCAGTTTTTCCGTTAGTTGCATGGAACGATTGTAGTCGGCCAACGGGCGGGATATTTTTGTGTCGGAAGGCGTCCTGTTGGGCAAAGCGGGCAGACTTTACGCGCATAAACTCCCGCCGCCCGCCGCCCGCCGCCCGCCGCCCGCCGCCCGCCGCCCGCCGATCACGGCGACCCTCAATCAACGTCATCCGCCCCATGCTCGCCCGGCGCCGCGATCGTTGCTCGCAACCCGACTTCGGGTTGTTGACGCCTTTGACTTCTCCGCGGCGTCGTAAGCCGCGACAGCGAACGCAAACACAGCCGGCAACGCATTCGACCTGCCGAAATCGACGGGATCATCGGTCTCGGGGAACTGAAAGTCGTCGGGCCTTTGAAACAACCCAAGCAACATGGGATCGTGCCGGCTGGCAAAACCAAGATCGGCGAGCGCTTCCGCTTCGATCGCATGCAGAAGCCGCCACGTGAGCGGCACCTCCTGCACGATGTATCGCGACGCAATATGCCGGACGATATGTTCGAGGTCGCGCGCCGCGGACTTGAAGCGCAGCGCAGCCAGATCCTGTTCCTTGTTCAGTTCGTTCATTCTTCGGCTCCATCGGACTGCGTATACTGTACAAACATACAGTATTGGCTGCAAGCCAGGTGTACGCCGAAGACTTCCGAGTCCGGCTAACCGTGAATGACGACAAGCAGGGCTTTGGCCTCGCCTTTCCCAGCGTTACGGATGGCATGAGGCTCGTCGGCGACGTAGCGTGCGGTGTCGGCGACTTTCAGGCGCTTCGTGGTGCCCGCCGCTTCGATATCGATCAAACCGTGCAGCACGGTCAGATGCTCGCGTGTCCCTGGCTCGTGCGCGCTCGACACCAACGCACCGCCGGGTTGCAGCGTCAGTTCGTACCATTCGAATTTTCCCGCCAGATCGATCGGCCCCCACACGCGCAACTGGTATCGCGCGTCGTGGCCGCTCAGCGTCGGAATTTCATGTGGGCCGGACACGGCAATCGGCTCCGGCGCTTTCTGCGGCGCAAACAGCGAATCGAGACTGACGCCCAAAGCATTCGTCAGCCGCCACGCGACGGCGATCGTCGGATTCGCCTTGTCGCGTTCGATTTCCGACAGCATCGATTTCGACACCCCGGCCGCGCGCGACAGATCGTCGAGTGTCATTTTGCGTTCACTGCGCAACCGTTGAATCTGCTCCCCAACGCGCGGCGGCGCCGCCACCGACTGTGCAACCGTTGCCGCCGTAGACGACGAACTCCTGCGCGCTCCCGAACTTGCCATTTCCTGACCTATCGTTTAGAGTTGTTCGACATATCGAACTTTAGTTCGAAAAAACGAAAATTTCCGATAAAACTGAAGCCGACTATAACAGGCCGCCGCGCCGCATGGTGCGCTGCAAAGCCGGCCATTCAAGGAGCCGTTCCATGCGTGACCCCTTCCTCGCGCATCTGCGCAGCACGCTCGACCAGATTCGCGCCGATGGTTTCCACAAGACCGAGCGCGTGATCGCCAGTCAGCAATCGTCTGATATCCGCCTCGAAAGCGGCGCCGAGGTGTTGAACTTCTGCGCGAACAACTATCTTGGCCTCGCCAACGACGCGCGCCTGATCGCCGCGGCGAAAGACGGGCTCGACCAGGACGGCTTCGGCATGGCGTCGGTGCGTTTCATCTGCGGGACGCAGACCGTGCACAAGGAACTCGAACGCGCGCTGTCAGCGTTCCTCAAGACGGACGACTGCATTCTCTATTCGAGCTGCTTCGATGCAAACGGCGGCCTGTTCGAAACGCTACTCGACGATAACGACGCCATCATCAGCGACGAACTGAATCACGCGAGCATCATCGACGGCGTTCGGCTGTCGAAAGCGAAGCGTTACCGCTACAGGAACAACGACCTCGCCGATCTCGAAGCGAAGCTGCGCGAAGCGGATGCAGCAGGTGCGCGCTTCAAGCTGATCGCGACGGACGGCGTGTTTTCGATGGACGGCATCATTGCCGATCTCGCGGGCATCTGCGATCTCGCGGACCGCTATGGTGCGCTCGTGATGGTCGACGACTCGCACGCCGTCGGCTTTATCGGCGAACACGGACGCGGCACGCCCGAGCATTGCGGCGTGCTCGAACGCGTCGACATCATCACGGGTACGCTGGGCAAGGCGCTCGGCGGCGCATCCGGCGGCTATGTCGCGGCGCGCCAGGAGATCGTTGATCTATTGCGGCAGCGCTCGCGTCCCTATCTGTTTTCGAACACGCTGACGCCGAGCATCGCCGCCGCATCGCTCAAGGTGCTCGAACTGCTCGCCAGCGACGAAGGCAAGCAGTTGCGCGAACGCGTGCGCGCAAACGGCGCGCGTTTCCGTCAGGCGATGAGCGCGCACGGTTTCACGCTCGTGCCGGGCGAACATCCCATCATTCCCGTGATGCTCGGCGACGCGCAACTTGCATCGAACATGGCCGACGCCTTGCTCAAGGAAGGCGTGTACGTGATCGGCTTTTCATATCCTGTCGTGCCCAAAGGCCGCGCGCGCATTCGCACGCAGATGAGCGCCGCGCACACGGCGGAACAAATCGATCGGGCCGTCGACGCATTCGCGCGCGTCGGCCGTTCGCTTGGCGTGATCTGATACGGGGCATCACCAGCAATGAAAGCACTGGCAAAACTCGAACGCGCACCGGGCCTCACGTTGACCCGTGTGAAGAAACCCGAAGTGGGCCACAACGACGTGATGATCCGCATCACGCGCACGGCTATTTGCGGCACCGACATCCATATCTGGAAGTGGGACGACTGGGCGCAGAAAACCATTCCCGTGCCGATGCACGTCGGTCATGAATATGTCGGCGAAATCGTCGAAATGGGCCAGGAAGTGCGCGGCTTTTCGATCGGCGACCGCGTGTCGGGCGAAGGGCATATTACCTGCGGATTCTGTCGCAACTGTCGCGCGGGACGTCGGCATTTGTGCCGCAATACCGTTGGCGTCGGTGTGAATCGCGAAGGCGCGTTTGCAGAATATCTCGTGATTCCCGCCTTCAACGCATTCAAGATTCCGCCCGAAATCTCCGACGATCTCGCCGCGATCTTCGATCCGTTCGGCAACGCGACGCACACGGCGCTGTCGTTCAATCTGGTTGGCGAAGACGTGCTGATCACGGGCGCGGGACCGATCGGCATCATGGCCGTCGCGATCGCAAAGCACGTGGGCGCCCGCAACGTCGTGATCACCGACGTCAACGATTACCGGCTGGAACTCGCGCGCAAGATGGGTGCGACACGCGCCGTGAATGTGTCGCGCGAATCGCTGCGCGACGTGATGAGCGATCTGCACATGACGGAAGGCTTCGACGTTGGCCTCGAAATGTCGGGCGTGCCGAGCGCATTCACGTCGATGCTCGAAGCGATGAACCACGGCGGCAAGATCGCGTTGCTCGGCATTCCGCCTGCGCAAACGGCGATCGACTGGACCCAGGTCATCTTCAAGGGCCTCGAAATCAAGGGCATTTATGGCCGCGAGATGTTCGAGACCTGGTACAAGATGGTCGCGATGCTGCAAAGCGGGCTGGATCTTTCGCCGATTCTCACCCACCGCTTCGCCGTCGACGATTACGAACAGGCGTTCGCTACGATGCTGTCGGGCGAAAGCGGCAAGGTCATCCTCGACTGGACCGTCTGAGACAGCGCCGCGTACCGACAGAATCAACTCGCGCGCGGCCGCGCAGCCTCTGTCTGAATGATGACGTGAATATCGTCGCCCACTGCGGGATACCACGTCGTCAGACCAAACTTCGAACGGCTGAACTGGCCTTCCGCTGAAAAGCCGAGCGTATCGGCTTTCGTCAGCGGGTCGACGCCGTAGCCATTGAACGTCACATCGAGCGTAACGGGCTGCGTCACGCCGCGTATCGTCAGGTCGCCCGTCAGCTTGCCGCGCGCGTCGCCCGTGCGCTCGAAACGTGTGCTGACGAAGCGGATCTGCGGATTGCGCTCCGCGTCGAGCATATCCGTCCCCTTCACCATCTTGTCCAGCAACGGAACGTTCGTGTCGATGCTCGCCGCGTCGATCGTCACCGCGACCTGGCTCTTGTCGAGCCCGCCTTCCTTCCAGTCGAGCTCGCCCGCCACGCGGTCGAAGCGCATCGTGAAGCGCGTGTACTTGAAGTGATCGACGTTGAACGTGACGCTCGTGTGATGCGGATCGAGCTTGTACTCGCCCACAGGCACGCGCGCTTCCGTTTGCGTGACCGTATGCGTGACGACCTGCAACGGCGTACATGCGCCCAGCGCCGCCGCAATCGCGATCGCAGACACGGCACGGCGAAAAACGATGCTCATGACACTCATCCTTTTGAACGATTCTCCAACACGATAATGCCTGAAGCGCCGAAGCGACTGCAAATGCGAAGCGGGCGAATACTTGACGAAGGAGAATGATCGTTCTACCCTTCGCGCATGGCTACTCTCGACGACACGACTGGCAGCGCGCGTGAGCGTCTGCTCGACGCCGCCGAAGCGCTGATTTACGCGGGCGGCATTCACGCAACGGGCGTCGATGCGATCGTCCGGCTATCGGGCACGGCGCGCAAAAGTTTCTACACGCATTTCGAATCGAAAGATGCGTTGGTGGCGGCCGCGCTCGAGCGGCGCGACGAACGCTGGATGAACTGGTTCATAGAAGGAACGCTGCGCCGTGGCAGGCATCCGCGCGCGCGCATGCTCGCAATGTTCGACGTATTGCGCGAATGGTTCGTATCGGAAGATTTTCATGGCTGCGCGTTTCTCAACGCCGCTGGCGAGATCGCTTCGCCTGACGATCCCATTCGCGTGGTCGCGCGCGAACACAAGGAGCGCCTGCTCGACTTCGTGCGCACGCAATGCGACGAGTACATCGCATCGACGGGCGGCGATAGCCGGCGCGCAGCGCGGCTGTCGCGGCAGTGGCTGATCCTGATCGACGGAGCGATCGGCGTCGCGCTCGTGAGCGGCGACGCCGATGCCGCGCTCGACGCGCGCGCCGCAGCCGGGCATCTGCTCGATTCCAACAGTGCAAGCACCCGCTCGTCCAATGGGCGAGCGTCCACCTGACGCAGTTCAACGAGGAATCATCATGGCCGATATCGAAAGACGTCCTCCCGTCCCGCCGTTCACGCGCGAGACGGCCATCCAGAAAGTGCGCGCCGCTGAAGATGCATGGAATACGCGCGAGCCCGAGCGCGTATCGCTTGCTTACACACCGGATAGCAAATGGCGCAATCGTGCCGATTTCCCCACGGGGCGTCCGGAAATCGTCGCGTTCTTGCAGCGCAAGTGGGCGCGCGAACTCGACTACCGCTTGATCAAGGAACTGTGGGCCTTCACCGACAACCGCATCGCCGTGCGCTTCGCTTACGAATGGCACGACGATTCGGGTAACTGGTTCCGTTCGTACGGCAACGAGAACTGGGAGTTCGACGAGAACGGACTGATGGCGTATCGCCACGCGAGCATCAACGACAAGCCGATCCGCGAGGAAGAGCGGCTGTATCGCTGGCCGCTGGGTCGTCGTCCGGACGATCATCCGGGGCTGTCCGATCTGGGACTGTAATCCGCCGTCATATCGACGGTGAACGCGCGCATCGGCGCGTTCACCGAACCGTAACCGTTGATTCGCTATCGTCGGCGTCTGCGCGTAGTGTCGTTCCGAGCGCACACTCCATCTCGCTGCAAGATTTGTGGGGTAGAGTGCGCGACTGGAGAGGAGTTCGACACTAATCGCGACATTCAGACGCCGGCGCGCGACCGGTTGCGGAGAGCACATGCCGTTTGGAAAGATCAAGAACAAGATTCGTCGAGCATGCGTGGCGGCAGCGTTAGCAGGCGTCGGTTTGATGGGCGCGTCGGGCGCGCAGGCGGCCGACTGGTGCAGCGGCGGCGTGTGGGTCGATGCGATGCTCGGCTCATATCACATCGACCCGGACCCGGGCACCGACTTCGAGCAGTTCAATCCTGGCCTTGGCGTCGAGTGCTGGCTCAACGGGCAATGGGCGCTGACGGCGGGCGGCTTCCGCAATTCGTTGCGTCGTCCATCGTGGTACGGCGGCGGTGTGTGGGCACCCGAATTCGTGCACTGGGGCTTCATTCGCCTGGCCGTGATGGGCGGCATCATCTCCGGCTACAACTACGGCAACTGGGGCCTTGGCCACAATCACACGGTCGGGCCGGTTGCCGCGCCTATCGTGATGGTCGAGTACAAGCGCGTTGGGGCAAACTTCATCGTGGTCCCGCCTATCCCTTCCGACAACCTGCCTTTCACGATCGGGTTTCAGGTGAAGGTGAAGTTCTAGGATCGGTTCACTCGTCGCGATGGGTGAGGCTTTTCGGGAGCACACGTTCGGTGAACGGACGACACGACAATTGCATCACCTGACGCACCAAAATCCCGCGATATAGGCTGGAAAAGCACCCGCGGCATTCAAGCCGACAGTCTCGCAACCAGCATGCGCCGATCAAAGGTGAGGTTTTGCGGGATGCCGGATACCCGTCCGATGTGCTCCCGAAACCTCTCACCTTCGCGAGCAACTGTGCAAATCCCGCGAGCACGACGATCACCGCAAGCCCGCCGACGCCGTTCATAATCGCAGGCAACGCGACTCCTCGCATGCGGCTGACGACGTCTATGAACGATTCGAAACTGGACTGGAGCGACGTGCGAATCTTCCTTGCCGTCGCGCGCTGCGGCACGCTGGGCGCGGCCGCGCGCCAGCTCGGACAGACCCAGCCGACCATGGGCCGGCGTCTGCGGGCGCTCGAGGAAGCCGTCGGCCACACGCTGTTTCAGCGCACGGCTGAAGGCTTCGTGCTCACCGACGAAGGCCACGCCGTGCTGACCTACGCCGAGCGCATGGAAGAAGAAGCGCACGCGTTCATGCGTTCGCTTGCGGGCAACGAGCAGCAACTAACGGGCGCGCTGCGCGTGTCGTCGTCGGACTGGTACGGCATCCATGTGCTGACGCCGGTGTTCGCCGGATTCCTTGCGCGCCATCCGCAGATGTCGATCGAACTGATCACCGATTCGCGCCGCTACAACCTCGCGCGCCGTGAAGCCGATCTGGTGTTCCGCATCACGCCGTTCGACGAACCCGACGTCATCCAGCGCAAGCTGATGCATATGGATTACGCGCTCTATGGGCGCATCGATCTGGTCGCGCCCGCGCGCGGTGATGGCGCAGGCCAGTCGCTCATCACCATGGATACCGCGTTCGGCGAGTTGCCCGACGTCGCGTGGATCCGGCAGATGCTGCCGAACGCGCATATCGCGTACGCCAGCAACAACCGCGGCGTGCAGGCGCGCATGTGCGCCGAAGGCGGCGGTTTTGCGGTGCTGCCCTGTCCGCTCGGCGACAACACGCCGGGCCTGCGGCGCATCGATCTCGGCGAAGCGCCGCCCGGCCGCGATGTTTGGCTTGGCTACCATCGCGACCTGAAACGTCTCGCACGTCTGCGCGCCTTGCTCGATGTCGTGATCGAGCGGCTCGCGAACGTGTGAGCCGACCCGCCAACCTCATTCGGTTTCAACCACGATCTTGCCGCGCGCGGTGCGCTCCGTGATCGCGTCGTAGGCACGTTCCGCCGATCCGAGATCGAAGCGGCGCGGATCGAGATGCGGCGCGAGCTTGCCCTGTTCGACAAGGCGCGTCGCCTCGGCCAGCATCTCGCCGTGATGCGCGCGATGCTGACCGGTGAGCAACGGATGCAGCGTGAACACACCTGAATACGTGGCCTCGCGGAACGACAGCGGCGCGAGCGCATGCGTGCCCCAGCCGAGCGCGCTCACGACGTGCCCGAAATGCCTGACGGCCGCGAACGATGCATCGAGCGTTGCGCCGCCGACGGTATCGACGACGAGATCGAAGCCTTCGCCGGCGGTCAGTTCGCCAACATACTGTTCGACCGTGCGCGCCGCATAGTCGATCGGTGCCGCGCCGAACCGCGCGACGACATCGTGATCGCGCGCGCTCGCCGTCGCGAAGACCTGCGCGCCGAGCGCGCGCGCCAACTGCACCGAGACGTGCCCGACACCGCCCGCACCGCCTTGCACGAGCACGGTTTGACCGGCCTGCAAGTGGGCGCGGTCGACGATGCCTGCGTACGACGTGATAAACGCGAGCGGCAACGCGGCAGCTTCGCGCATCGACAGATTGGACGGCTTGCGGGCGAGCAGTTGCGCGTCGACGGCTGCATATTGCGCGAGCGAACCCTGAATGCCGCCGACACCGCCCGTCATCCCATAGACCTCGTCACCGATCTTCAAGCGCGTCACGTCCGCGCCGAGCGCGACGACCACGCCCGCGAGATCGATGCCGAGCACCAGCGGCAACGGATGACGCGCATGCGCGGCGCTGCCCGCGCGAATCTTCGTGTCGAGCGGATTGAGGCCGCTCGCGCTGATCCGCACGAGCACCTCGCCGCGCGCCGGTTCGGGAATGGGCATCGTCGTGGGCACGAGGGGACCTTTGTACTGGCTGAGAACGAGGGCTTGCATGGACATGTCGGGCTCCGGCAGAAGATGAACGCAGTTGACGGAAGACATGATCGGCGACCCCAGAACCCTGGTAAATCAACGATTTAGCACGACGACCAAACAGAAATGCATGGCCATGGACATGCCAGCGCGGAGCGCAGTTCGTTACCTGGGTCTGCGAACAGAAGACAGCGGCAAGCGCGACGCGCGGCGCAAAGGTGAGAACTTGCGGGAGCGAGCGAAAAGCCTTGGAAACGCGCCGCGCTGCAAAATACAAACCCTTGATGGATAAGGCTTTGCGGGCATCGTCAAAGAGCTGGCGATGAGTGCGGATCGATCAATGGTGAGGTTTTGCGGGACCCGCGCAAAGTGACGTCGTCGTGCGCATCCCAGCTCACCTTTCGTGCAAGCGGGACTAGCTTCAGACAAGACCGCTGATGTTCCGGCCGTCGCGATGCGACAGCACGTCGGCGAGCCGCTCCATCGAAACAGGCTTGGTCAGGTGATAGTCGAAGCCTGCCGCGAGCGCACGCGACTTGTCGGACTCGGAGGAGTAGCCCGTCAGCGCGATCAGGAACATATGCGCCAGCGCCTTGTTCGAGCGGATGGCGCGCGCCACTTCGAAGCCGTCCATCTCCGGCATGCCGATATCGATGATGCCCACTTCGGGCAAGGTCTGTGCCGCGACCTTCAGCGCATCGCGGCCGCTGCGCGCGACGATCACGTCATGACCTTCCAGCTCTAGCACCAGATGCAGCGCGTCGAGCGCGTCGGCGTTGTCGTCGACGAGCAGGATGCGGCTCGGCGCGGCGCTCGCTGCCGCCGCCGTGGCGTCATGCGCGGCGCGCGGCTCAAGGTCGAGTATCGGCAGGCGCAGCACGACGCGCGTGCCGCGCCCGACGCCCAGGCTGTCGAGCGTAATGGTGCCGTCATGCAGTTCGATGAGACGCTTCGCGACCGCGAGCCCGATGCCGAGTCCGCCTTCCGAGCGGCGCGCGCTCGAGGGCGACTGCGCGAACAGTTCGAACACGTGCTCGAGCGCTTCGGGACTCATGCCGACGCCGTTGTCCTCGATGACGATCGACACCATGCCGCCTGCGCCGGCATCATCGGCTGCGCTTTCCGTGTCGGTCTGCACGCGCAGTTGCAGCGTGCCGCCCGCAGGCGTGTATTTGGCCGCGTTCGACAACAGGTTGCCGACCACCTGGCTGAGGCGCACGTGATCGGCACGTACGTGAACGGTCTGGTCCAGCCCTTCGATCACGAGGCGATGCTTGCGTGCATCGATATGATGCTTGAGCGCCGTGATCGCGTCGTACACGATTTCGTTCAGCGACGTGCGGCTGTACTTGATCGCAAGCTTGCCGTGCCGCAGGCGCGCGGCATCGAGCAGATCGTCGACGAGCGTGCGCAGCTGGCGCATCTGCCGCTGCGCGATGGCGAGGACATCGGTGGCCTGCTCCTCGCCTGCGCACAGCAGTTTGAGCGCGGTAATGGAACTGTCGATGGGCGCCATCGGATTGCGCAATTCATGGCCAAGCATCGCGATGAATTCGTCGCGCCGGTGCGCGGCGTCTTCGAGCGCGCGCCGCGCCTGTTGTGCCGCCTCGGTTTCCGCTTCGGCGGCCTGTTGCGCATCGAGCAGCGTGAGCGCCGCGCCGGCGAGCACGGCAAGGTTGCCGAGCAGGCGCACATCTTCGCGATCAAAACGATGTGCACCGTGCGACGCGACCCAGATCGCGCCGAGCGGTTTCGATTTGGGGCAACGAATCGGAATGGGCGTGATGATGCCTTCCGTGATGACCGCGCCCGCATCGCGCAGGCTCTTGAAGTAGGTGTGCGGCTCGACGAACAGCTGCGGCGCGCCGAGTTCGAGCGTCATCCCGCACGGACATTCGGCCCACGCCGTCGTTTTGCCTTCAAACGCGGCACACGCGCCCGCGACCGCACGCCAGCGGAAGACGGCTGCGCCTTCGCTCGTCGTTTCGAGCAGGCTGATGCCCGCGCTGCCTGCGCGGCACGCGCCGAGCGCCGCACCGGCGATGGCTTGCAGCAAGGTGTCGCGGCGTCCCGTTTGCGCGCCTGCGACGGTGACGAGCGTGCGGACTTCGGCGGCGTGATCGGGTGCGCGCGCCGGCCGGTCCTTCAGATCGTCCGTGCGCAGTACGCCCGCCCGGCGGGCACTTTCGATACCGTCGCTCATGATGCTCGATGGGGAATGAGTCTCCGCAGCGTGCTATGGCGTTGGCAAGCCGCGAGGTCGATATCGACGAATTATAGGCGTTGCGTCCGGGATTTTCGCGTCCCTCGTTGTTGGTATGTTCCCTGCGTATCAATGAAGATCGGTCTTCAAGGAGGTGAGCGATGAACCAAAAAACGTTTGAAGGCGGTTGCGCATGTGGTGCAGTGCGTTTTCGCGCGAGCGGCTCGCCGATGCGCGTCGGCATGTGTCATTGCATGACATGTCGGCAGGTGCACGGATCGGCATTCGGCTCGTATGCGATATTCGACGGCAGCGCTGTCACGTTCACGGGCAATACGCGCGAATGGCGAAGCTCGGAACAGGGGCGGCGTCATTTCTGTCCGCTGTGCGGATCGGTGGCGTTCATGGTGTACGCCGATCGCGCTGAAATCGCCTTGCCGCTTGGCGCTTTCGACGAGACGGGACTGTTCGAGCCCGCCTATGAACTCTGGTGCAAGCACAAGGAACCGTGGCTGCCACGCGGCGTGCGTCCGGAATACGATGAGGAACGCGCCCATTAGCGGGTGCGGAGGAACGACGGACAGGCGCTGCGCGGTCGGATCGATCCCACCGCGCAGTGTCGCCTCGGATGTCTAGCTGTGCTTCTTCGGAATCTTTGCGCCTGACTTGCGCGCCTGATTCAGCGCGATAGCGACAGATTGCTTTTGCGATTTGCCCGCCTTCTTTTCGGCCTTGACGTTGTGCCCGATGGTTTCCTTCGATGTGCCTCGCTTCAGTGGCATGTCGCTCTCCCTTTTCCGATTGCAAAGACGCATGACGTTGCGCCGCGAGCGCGCCGCAGCGCTTCGCCGCGGCTCGTGTATCAAAGCATGCGCCGTTCCCGGCGAGCGGCGCACCTGTTGCACACGCTGGAAGATGCGCCCACGGCGCGCTCGTGAAGCGTTGGCCCAAAAGCGGTACGTCGCTTGCTGAAAGGGAATGCAAGGACGTTGAGCACAGACATCGCGAGAGCGGCAATTTTTGCCGCACCGGCGGCCACGCGCAACTGCATGGATATCCGCGCGCGTGCCATCTGGCGTCGCGATCCGCATGAATCGTCCGCATTCCTGTGCATTCACAGCGCAAAGGAGTGCGTCATTTCAACCGGTATGCCGGCAACAGCGCCGAGTCCGGCATCCACAGTACGGGAGTTGCAAGATGACAAGGCCACGGATGATTTTCCCGAAAGCGCGTAATGCGGTGGCCTCGAGACCCGAGTCGACGGACGATTACCAGATCTACGCCACCTATCGCCGCACGACGGAAGGTTCGTATATGGGGCAGTTGAAGGTCGTGCGCAAGACGGATGGCCGTTTGCTGTTTCCGTTCACGGGCGCACCCGACATCGGACCGTTCGCCGACGGCGACCAGGCGCGCGAAGCCGCGCAACGTCACGGCGAAACCGTCGTGCAGTCGGATCTCGACAATCCTGAGCCGTGAGGTCACGGCACCGTCGGCACTGAGCGGCACTAGACCGTGGCAGTCATCGCCGGCTGTGGATGGCTGGCGGCGTCGAGGGTCGAGAAAAAGCAGAGATTGTTCTTGCCCATGTTCTTCGCGACATACATGGCGCGGTCCGCCCGCAAAAGCAGTTGTTCCGCGTTGGCAGCGTCGTTGGGGTACAGGCTGATGCCGATGCTTGGCGTGACGCTCACGGCGTCGCTGCGAAGCACGATAGGTTGGCCGACTGCAGTGAGCACCGCCCGCGCGACGGGTTCGATCTGCCGCATGCCCCCGACCTCTTCCAGAATGACCACGAACTCGTCGCCGCCAAGACGCGCGACCGTATCGCTCTCGCGGACGCTGTGCACGAGCCGCTCCGCGACGGCTTTCAACACATCGTCGCCGACGGCATGCCCACGCGTGTCGTTGACCTGCTTGAAGCCATCGAGATCGATGAACATGACGGCGATGTGCGTGCCATGGCGTTTGGTGCGGGAGATGGCGTGCTTCAGACGCTCGTCGAGAAGCACGCGGTTGGGCAGTCCTGTCAGCACGTCGTGCGTGGCGAGGTTGCGCAGACGCTGCTCGTGCTGATGGCGTTGCGTAATGTCGCTGAGAATCGCCACGTAGTGCGTGTAGCTGCCATCGCGCCCTTGCACGCCTGCAACGGACAGCGACTCCAGATAGATATCGCCGCTCTTCTTGCGGTTCCAGACTTCGCCATGCCAGTGGCCCGTTTCCTTCAGGCTTCGCCAGAACGCGCGATAGAACTCGGGCGGTTGACGGCCGGAGCTCAGCAGTCTTGGATTGCGCCCCAGCACTTCCTGTTGCGCGTAGCCGGTGACCCGCGTGAAGGCGGGATTGACCCGCTCGATATTGCCGCGCGAGTCAGTGATCATCACGCCGTCGCGCGTCAGCTCGAACACGCGATTGGCCAGCCACGAGTGATAGCGCGATTCGCTCAACGCGTCATCGCGCTGCCGCAGGAGCCAGATCGACACGCTGACCGCGCCCGCCACGCAAATCACGATACATGCGAACGTCGCCCAGAACATCGTGCGAAAGACGGATTCGCTCTTGCCGGCAAGCTCCGCCGCCTGCCACGAGTTGACGTCGATGCACTGGCCGATCAGCGAATCGAAGCCGTTGAGGAACTCGAGGTTGTCGTCGAACCACTTTGCCGCCGCCGCTCGATCGCCCCGTTCGAGCAACATGACTGCTTTTCGGAGCACCGCACGGAACGTCGGTAACCCGTTCGCGATCCTGTCGGCGAGCAATGCTTCGCGCGGGTTGCTGATGCCGTGCGGGTAATACGCGTTCCATGCCTTCTCGGTGAGCACCTCGTCTGCTTCAATCACTCTGATCGACGCGGCTGTTCTCACAGGATCGAGAAACTGGCTCGCCTTCCAGAATTCGCGGCGCGCATCGAGCGCGGCTGTGCGAAGTTCGTTCAATTGCGCGATGGGAAGCATGTTTCCCTGATACAGCGTGCGCGTGTACGCGTCGAGCCTGGCGAGCCCCGCCAGGCCGGAACTTGCGAGCGCAATCAGCACGGCGACGCCGGCGAACAGTATGCCGGCAATCTGGTGGCGGTAGAGACGCGTAATGGTCTTCATGCAATGTCTAAGTGCGAGGGCAATACGGTGCACGACGGGGCGCAGTCCACTCACGTTCTGCGTCGGTACAGTCGAAACGGCCGGATTGTCAGTGCCCGTGGTCCAAGGCCGCGAGACGCATGCCTGTTCGCGTCGCGATCGTGCCGCGTACGAGGGTCTTTGCGAGCGGACCCTTTCATTCCCCGTGAATAGACGCGTAACGGCATCGAGCGAATAGCAGATTGACGAAGAATCAGGCGGCGCTCAATGATTTTTGTCACATTCGCGGACACACGAGCGTGCAGTTCACGGGCAGCCGTGCGCATCCGCTGCCTATAATCACGCGACCATTCCCGCGCCGCATGCGCGAGAGGACAACGGAGGCACACGATGAAGCGAAACAGCGCACTGGTGATCGGCGTCGGCGCGGAACTCGGACTGGGTGCAGCGCTGTGCAGGAAGATCGCCGCAAACGGGTATCACGTGTATGTCGCGGGCCGCACGCAGGTCAAACTCGACGCCGTGACGAACGGCATCGCGGGCCAAGGCGGATCGGCCGAATCGTTCGCGATGGACGGCACATCGGAAGCTGACATCATGCGTCTCTACGATCACGCGATGTCGCCGCCCGACAATATCGATGTGCCTTCGCTCGTCGTCTATAACGTCGGCAACAACCGGCGCGTTCCGTTTCGCGACCTGACAGAAGCGCAGATGCAGGACTTCTTGCGCTCCGGGCCGGTGGGCGGCTTTCTGGTGGGACGCGAAGCGGCGCGGCGGCTCGCGCCGCTCGGCCGTGGCACGGTGATTTTCACGGGCGCATCGGCGAGCCTGCGCGGCAAGCCTGGCTTCGCGCATTTTGCCGCGGCAAAAGCCGGGCTGAGGATGGTCGCGCAAAGCATGGCGCGCGAGTTCGGGCCACTCGGGCTGCATGTCGCGCATGTGGTGATCGACGGCGGCATCGACGGCGAGCGCCTGCATGTCTCGCGTCCGCAGGCGGCCGCCGAGCGCGGCGAAAACGGACTGCTGAATGTCGACGCCATTGCCGAAGCGTACTGGCAGCTACATCTCCAACATCCGTCCGCATGGACGCACGAAATCGATCTGCGTCCTTTTAAAGAGCCGTTCTGAGCGGGCGGGCCAGGCGCGCCCGATTGCGATCAGCCCGTACCCATGCGGGTCTGATCGACGAATTTTTCGGTCGCGTCGTCGATCTTGCGGCCTTTGCGTCCCGCCGGGCCGTGCACGTACAGCACCTTGACGTTGCTCTCCTCGGGCGGTTGCGCGGGCGGCGGCGTCATCTCGTAGCGCACTTCGCGCGCGTGATCGCTCAACTGCAGATTGGGATCGAACACGGAGTTGAAGCGCCACAGCATGCGCACGAAGTTGGTCTGTCCGCGCATCAGCAGCGAAGCCGCTTCGCCCGCCGCGCGATATAACGCGCCCCAGCCGAGATGCTTGCGGTTGAGCACCTGTTGCGTGCGTACCAGTTCCGCGTAGAACTCGGCTAACGGCAGCTTCGTCGGCAGCACGGCATGCTGGATGTCGTAGAGCCGATAGTCGAGGCTCGTCAGCCGCCGTTGTTCGCGCAACCAGATTTCCGTGCCCGGATACGGCGTGGTCACGCTGATGTTCACGATCTCGGGAATCTCCAGACACCATTGCCGGATTGTTTCGAAGCGCTCGTGATCCCAGTCGGGATCGGCGATCAGATTAATCGCGACCGTGATGCCGAGCGAGCGCGCGAACGCGAGCGCCTCGAAGTTCTTGTCGACGTCGATGCGTTTGCGAAACGCCTTCAGTCCTTCGGCGTCGACGGCTTCGAGTCCGATGAACATGTATTGCAGGCCGAGCGTGCGCCAATATTCGAACACTTCCTTGTTGCGCAACAGCACGTCGCCGCGCGTCTCGAGGTAATACTTCTTGCGGATGCCGCGCCGCTCCACTTCACGTCCGATCGCCATGCCGTGATCGGCATGCACGAAGGCGACGTCGTCGACGATGAACACGCCCGGCTCGCGAATCGACGCCAGTTCATCGGCAATCACTTCGGGGCTGCGCGATCGATAGCTGCGTCCGTAGAACGTCCACGCGCTGCAGAACGTGCAGTCCCACGGACAGCCGCGCGCAAACTCGATCGACGCGCACGGATCGAGCACGCCGATGAAGTACTTGCGCCGGTGCCGCAACAGATCGCGCGCGGGACGAATCTGGTCGAGGCTTTCGGTGAAGCCGGGCGGCGGGCCTTCGCCGTCGTGCGTGACGACGCCCGGAATGCGCAACAGCTCGCCCTTGCGCGCAACGGCAGTGAGCAGCTCGACGACCTTCGCTTCGCCTTCGCCCTTGAGCACGCAATCGATCGCACCTTCCGCGTGTTTCAACATGTCGCGCGCGGTGAACGATGCACTATGTCCACCGACAAACACGAAGCAGCCCGGCAAATGCGCCTTGATCGCCTTCGACAGATCGATGATTTCGGGGATATTGGCGAGATAGTTTGCGGAGAAACAGACTGCGTCAGGCCGCCACGTGCGCACGAGATTGTGCAGTGCGCGGTGGGATTCGACTTGCAGGTCGATCAGGCGGACATCGTGGCCGGCTTCGCGTATGACGGCGGCGACCGTTTCGAGCCCGAGCGGCTCGAGGCGCAGATACACGCGGGTGTACATCAGGCCACTGGGGTGAACAGCGAGCACCTTCATGAGATCTCCTTGCGGCGGAAAGGGCGCGCGTGCTGGGACGCTGCGTGCCGGGCTTTCGTGCTGGTATCCCTGGTACGGGTCGACTGCTGAGCCTGTGCGTCCTGCCGGACCTCACCGCAGTGGGCTCTACCTGATTCTACTTGTCATCGCGCGGGTGTGCTCGGTGGCGGGCGCGGGCAGTTGGAGGTGAGGGTTTTCGGGAGCCGGGGCGGCTTGCGTGTGGAGGGCGCCCGTCTGGCAGCCCTTGGCGTCAAACCGGGTCCGGCTTCCCGTCGTGGTCGCCGAGCGGGCGGGTTGGCCAGTCCACCCAGCGATCCGGGCGGGTAAGCTCATACGCTTCGTTGAGCGGATAACGAATACGGTTATCGTCGCGCGGACGTTCGCCTATCACCATCAGCCTGACGTCCTCCTTCGTATTGTTGATGAAGGTATGGCAGATGCCGGTGCCTGCCGGAAACGCGACGGAATCGCCTTCAGCAATGGGATGAAGCGTGCCGTCGATCCATACGTCGGGCTTGCCTTCGAGCACGTACACGAACTCCTGTTCGGTACTTTCGGCGTGTGGATACGATGTCCTCCGGCCAGGCTGAAGCCTGATGTGATGAATGCCGATACGCGTAATGCCGAGCGCGGCGGAAAGCGGCGCGTCGAGCGCCATTGGCTCGGTATCGCCGCGATAGGAATGCGCATCCGGTTCTTCGAGTTCAGTCCAGTGCTTGATGAAATCCGGTCGGTTCATCAGTCGCTCTCCTTTGGATTGGATGTCGATAATAGCGGCTTCCGGGAAGAACAAGACGCCTTGGCCGCGCGGGATTGTGCGTGCCGGCCAGGATGGCGAGCTATCGCACCGCGACGGGACTCACTGAGCAGGATGCCGCCAGTCTTCCCACGCATCCCGCGCCCGCAGCGCCATGCGCTTCCACGGCGGATCGGCAAACAGAATCAGCGCGCCGAGCGCGAGGCATCCGCAGACCAGAAACGTCCCACGATAGCCAAGACCCGCAACCAGCACACCCGACAATACACCCGACAGTATCGACCCGACCCGCGAAGCGTTGAAGAACAGCGCCGTCGCGGCGCCGGGCGAACGCGGCATCAGGTCCTGCATATACGTCATGCCGAGACACGACGTGACAGCGACGACGAATGCATTGAAGGCCTGCATGGGGATCAGCACGTTGACCGTGCCCGCCGCCGCGACTGCGATGAAATACACCACATGCACGGCCGCGCACGCCGCGAGCCATTTCAGCTTGTTGAGCGTCGAGCCGCGCGCGCCGAGCGCGAGCATCATCGGAATTTCGAGGAATGCGCCGAGCCCGAGCATGATCGACACATCGAGCCGCGTGCCCTTGAGGCCATGCACGACGTAAAGCGGCAGCACGATCATCGTCGCGTTCGCGGCGAGGCCGATCAGCGTCAGCGCGACGACGGAACGCCAGATCTGCCGCTGCGTGCCGGGTGCATGAGGCGGCGAGGGCGGCGGCGGCTCGGCGGGCTCGGTGACGGTCGTCACTTCGAGCGACGAAGCCGGGTCGCCCGCATAGTGCACGGGCGTGCTGTGCGGATCGCCAGCGGGCGATTCGCGCATGCGCCACACGATCGCGCCGCACGCCGCGAAGCACGCTGCCGCGAACAGGAAGAGCCCGTAAAAGCCCGCGCCCGCCAGCACCAGCGCACCGACGGACGGCCCGAACACCCACGCCATCGACAGCACCGTGCGCAGCGTCGCCAGCGCGAACGAGCGCTCTGCTTCGTCGTGCACGGGCAGCGCCGCGCGACCGAACGAGAACACCAGCGACATCGCCGAGCCGCCCGCGCCGAGAAACGCCACGCCGATCACGAGCAGCGTCAGATAGTTGCGCACGAAACAAAGCAGCAGAAAGCCGAGCGAGGCCGCGATCAACGCGGCCAGCAACAACGCGCGATGATGCCCGTGCCGGTCGGACCATTTGCCCGCCCACGCGCTTGCGACGACGCCGCTCGCGGCGATCAGCGTCATGAACAGACCGAGCTGCAGCGGCGTCATGCCCGTCTGCTCGACGCCGAACAACGACAGATACGGTGCGGTGAACGACATCGCGATGCCCAGCATCAGCGTCGCGCCGGCAAGCGGCATGAAAGAATGAATGCGCGTGAGACTGGCGAAGCGGGAGTTCATCGAGGGCGCGTGTTCGAACTGTGGGATGCGGGCGCAAGCGGGGAATCGCGCACGGAAGAGGCATTGTCGAACGCAAAGCGCGTCGCGCGCAACGCAGTTTCGTCATGTTGTGCAAAGAATGCGCGCCGCATGTGTGAAAACGGCAGAAGCCCGCCCGGCATCAAGGGCAAGCGAAATGCGCCGACGTGCAGCGCTTAGACTGATTGACTCATTACGTTGACATGCTTTGACAGATGACCGAACTCAAAGGCTCAATCGAATCCTACATATTGGCGAAGGACGGCAACCGTCCGCATCTGTTGACGGATGCCTTCGCGCGCGATGCGTCTTTGGCGATGACCGTGAAAACGGCCGCCATCGCGTTTCCGCAAGAAACTCACGGGCGTGATGCGATTGCATCCGTGCTGGTGAGCGAGTTCGCGTTGAAGTACGAGAACGTGTACACGTTTTGCGTCGGCGCGGTGCCCGCCGCTCACCAAAGCGAGTTCTCGTGCGACTGGCTGGTCTGCATGACGGAAAAGGCGACAGGCGCGGCGCGTGTCGGCTACGGACGCTATGAGTGGACGAGCGATGGACAATCATCGCGAGTGACGCGGCTGCACATCACGATCGAAGACATGGTGACACTCGCCGCAGAATTTGCCGAAAGCATCTTGCGTTGGGCGAGCCGCTTGCCATACCCGTGGTGCGCGCGCGACGCGCTGAAACAAGACGCGCCGGACATCGAAACCGTTCAGCGCGTCGTTACGCAACTGACGCGCTAACGCACCAGCTGATCGCCTTCGAGCGCTGCCGGCGCGCCATAGGTCCACGCGTGATTGCGCACCCCGTGGCCGATCGGAAAGCCGGCGTATATCGGCACGCCGTACGGCTTCAACAGATCGACCATCATGTCGTGTAGCGTGAAGTCAGCGTTTTCAGGCAGCGGACAACGAATGAAATCGCCGAGCACGAATGCACGCGCGCCGTCGAACACGCCTGCTTCGCGCAACTGCATGACGCTGCGGTCGATCCGATAGGCAAGCTCGGTCACATCTTCGAGCAGCACGATCGCGCCGTCGCAGCGCGCCTGCCATTGCGTGCCCGCAAGACTGGCGAGCACGGTAATGTTGCCGCCCGCAAGATGTCCTTCGACACGACGTCCATCCGAACCAGACAGAAGCTGCAACGGCGCGGGCGCGGCGCGCTCTTCGTGCAGCTCGGCGAGCATGCTGGCGCGCGAAGCGTCGTCGAGTTTGGTTGCGAGGCCGTTCAAGGTCGGGCCGTGAATCACGCGCACGTTCGGCATGCCATGCAGCGCACCGAATAGCGCGGTCGCGTCGGAAAAGCCCACGAGTGTTTTCGCGCACGGCACGGCATCGGGCAGCGCATGCAGCGTATAAATGCTGCCGTAGCCGCCGCGCGCCACCCAGACGATATCGACGGAAGGATCGGTCAACGCGCGATGCAGATCGGCCGCACGATCTTCATGCTTGCCCGCGTGATAGCGATAGCGGTCGCGCACATGCGCGCCGACCTGCACGCGCAGGCCCCAGCTTTCGAGCAAGGCGATGCTTTGCTCGACGTGCTGCATGTCGGGCACGCCCGCCGGCGCGACGACGGCGACTGTCTTGCCTTCCAGCTTCATGCGCCCGCCTTTTTCGCGAGCAGCGCGGCCGTTTCCGGCGCGCCCATGCGGCTTGCCGCGTCGGCGGCCGACACGCCGTTCGCATCGCGTGCGTCGGGGTTCGCGCCATGCGCGAGCAGCAGCTCGACCATTTCCGTGCGATTGAACATGGCGGCGATCATCAACGCCGTGCGTCCGTCGGGCGATGCGCCTTCGACATCCGCGCCATGCGCCAGCAGCGTCTGCACGACATCCTTGAAGCCCTTGAAGGCCGCGCCCGCGAGGGGCGTCTGTCCGTTGTCGTTGCGCAGGTTCGGGTCCGCGCCGCGTTCGAGCAGCACGCGCACCGCGTCCGCATGGCCGTGATAGGCGGCGAGCATCACGAGGCTGTCGCCTTTCTCGTTGCGCAGATTGGGCGGCGCGCCTTTCTCGATGACGGCGGCCAGCATGTTCGCTTCGCCGCGCCGGGCTGCGTCGAATATTTCGCGCGCTACTTCGAGCAGATCAGGATCGATGTCGTCTGGGCTGCGCTTGTCGTCTGTCATGAAGCTTCTCCACTGTCGAACGAACGTCGCCGATTGCGCGGCGCGTCGGGTACAGCAGAGGATACAGGCAATGCCTGTTTGATGTTGCCCCTGGCCGGGTCCTGCGTTGCCCCGTAAAGGATGCGCGGGATACGCGACGTGGACAGGCAGAAGCGTTTGCCGGGAGGCTTCGGTAACGGTGAGGATTTTCGGGAGCCGTGTCCCGCAGCGCTTACGCCTGCTTGCGGATGGTCGGTTCCGCGTCGCCGTTTGCCATGATGCGGTCGAGCCGGGCGCTCGCATCCGTCAGCGCGCTGAGCGGCGCACGCTGCAATTGCGCGTCGTAAGTGCTGACGATGTGCGAGAGCAGTTCGACATGCGCTTCGTCGATACACCACTCGTCGCTCGACCGGCCGCGCTCGAACGTGACGGCGAGCGCCTGATCGGCGGTGCGCAGCTGATCGTAGGTCATCTCACCGTAGCCGAGGTCGCACAGAAAGCCGGTCAGCAGCATCGTCTGCGTGAGCGTCTGCGCGGCGCTCATGCTGCCTGCGCCGCGACGCAGCGCGTCGAGGGCAATGTGCACGGGCAGGATCAGCTCGACGGCCATGCTGCGCGGGATCGGCAGAAGCATGGCTTTTGCCTGCCGCGCGCGCGCTGCCTGATTGCTGCCGGGAAACGGAATGGTCTTGGCCATATCGCCTGAGAAAAAATTGGGAATGCTCTAGCGATAACGGCGCAACGCGGAAAAGATTAAGGGCTGATTTCCCTAAACCGCAAACGTTTGTCGAATCTCATATTTCCCTATTTTGCAGGACGGGTGAGCGGCGGCTTTAGAGATGCTTGAAGTAGAAGGTCGTGCCGCAAAACGATCCATCAGGCATCAACGCGTAGTTCGGCACTTCACCGACGCGCTGCCAGCCCGCACGCTCGTACACGCGCTCGGCCTCGCCGCCCGTCACGGTGTCGAGGACGAGCACGGACTTGCGTTCGTCGCGGGCCACGGCATCGGCGGCGGCCATCAGCCGGTGCGCGACGCCTTG
Organism: Paraburkholderia sp. XV; assembly: GCF_020177535.1. NCBI lineage: Bacteria > Pseudomonadati > Pseudomonadota > Betaproteobacteria > Burkholderiales > Burkholderiaceae > Paraburkholderia > Paraburkholderia sp. XV. The sequence continues at coordinate 79,454 of NZ_JAGUUD010000018.1, forward strand.
CCGACGCGCGCGGCGATGCACAAGCATCTTCGCGACATCCGCGCGATGCGGCTGATTGTCGGGCTGCGCCAGCACCAGCTGCACCGTGCCGGCGATGCGCCCGTCCGTGTCTTCGGCGATCAACAGCGCGCGCTCGCCGCGTTCGACCCCGGCCGCCACCATTTGCCAGAACGCGACTGCCTTGTCGCGCGAGAGCGGCCACATGAAGCTGACGGAAGCGCCGCCCGCCACGCAATCGATCAGTACATCGGCAAGGCCGTCGATGCACTGCGCGGCTTCGTGCGCGCCGACGCGCCGCACGCTGATCGTTTCCGTCATGCGTTTCTCCTCACGGATGAAAATGGCAGCGTCGACAGCGCCACCAGATAACGCGCCGGTTTGCGCGTCGGGTTGTGAAACACGGTCGGGCAATCGAGGCGCATCGCCACGCAGTCGCCCGCTTCGAGCCGCCAGTGCGCGTCGCCGGCGCTGATTTCCATCGCGCCTTCGATCAGCCAGATCTGCTGATGGACTTCTGCCTCGCGCGCACCCGTCTCGTAGGCCACGCGCTGGCCGGCGGGGAAGTGAACCTCCACTAACTGGATCGGCGAGGGCAACGCCGGAGAGAGGCTGCGCCGCACATAGCCGGACGCCGGATCGGTCCAGACGGCCTGCTCTGCGGCGCGCGCGAGCGGCGATGGCGACCCGGCGGGCGTCGCGGGCGCTTCGAACAGCGACGCGAGCACGACGCCGAGCGCCGTGGCGAGCTTGTCGAGCACGGCTGCCGTCGGGCTGCTTTGCCCGCGCTCGATCAGCGAGATAGTCGAGCGGCTCACGCCGCTGCGTTCGGCCAGTGCTTCGAGCGACAGCCCGTGGCTGTCGCGCAGTTCGCGCACGCGGCGCGCAATCAGTGCATGGATGTCCATGACATCTAGAATACTGGATCAAAATTCCAGTATGTTGGATGATGGGCGCTTTCGTTACTGTCGAATGGGAGCGTGCAAACTGCTTCGTGCACAATGCCCGGACGCCCCCGACTCCCTGAACTACTACGAACCCGAACGATGAGCCGTCGTCCCGCCGTCGCAAGCCAGTCGTCAAGCAGATCGATCGGTAAAACCGTCGGCCTCGCCGCGCTCGTGCTGGCGGGCCTCGTCGTCGCGTTGCTGGGTGCGGCGCTGCTCGGCGGCTGGCTGCTGCTGCGCGGCAGTCTTGCGCAGCTCGACGGCACGCAGCGCGCGCCATCGCTGTCGTCGGCGGTGACGATCGAGCGCGACGCGCTCGGCGTGCCGACCGTTCACGGCGCGACGCGCGCCGATGTCGCGTACGCAACGGGTTTCCTGCACGCCCAGGACCGCTTCCTGCAGATGGACCTGCTCCGGCGCGTCGCGGCGGGCGAAATGTCGGCGCTGGTCGGCCCGAACGCGCTCGAACTCGACAGGCGCAACCGGCTGCACCGATTTCGCGCCCGCGCGCATGCGATCGTCGAAGGCATGCCCGCCAGTCAGCGGCAACTGCTCGAGCGCTACACGGCGGGCGTCAATGCGGGGCTGGCGGCGTTGTCGTCGCGGCCGTTCGAATACTGGATGCTGCGTACGCAGCCCGAGCCGTGGCGTGCCGAAGATTCGCTGCTGGTCGTCTACGCGATGTACTTCGATCTGCAGTCGTCCGAAACGCGCCGCATTCTGGCGCGCGCCGTGTTGCGCGACCGCGTGAGCGCCGACCTGTACGCGTTTTTGCTGCCCGCCGCGAGCCACTGGGATGCGCCTTTCGACAGCGCATCGACGCCGCCCATCGAACCCGCGCGTATGCCTTCCACGCGCCCCGACTGGCTCTCGGCGCCGAAGCCGGTGAGCGTCGCGAGCGAGCAGACGCAGGACGTGAGCGAGTCCGCGGTGGGCAGCAACGGCTGGGTCGTGGACGGCGCACACAGCGCGCATGGCGGCGCAATCCTCGCGAGCGACATGCACCTGGGGCTGTCGCTGCCGAACATCTGGTATCGCGTGTCGCTGATGTGGCCTGCCGGCGACGGACTGCCGATGCACGCGCTGACAGGCGTGAGCCTGCCCGGCGCGCCGCTCGTGATTGCGGGCAGCAACGGCAAGATCGCGTGGGGCTTCACGAACAGCTACGGCCGCTATATCGATCTGATCGAATTGCAACGCAATCCTGCCGACCGCCTGCAGTACCGCACGCCCGAAGGCGTCTGGGCGCGCGCGAGTGTCTATCACGAGCGTATCGACGTGAAGGGCGGCGCGAGCGTCGACTTGCCGGTGGCAGAAACGCGCTGGGGTCCGGAACTGACGGTCGGCGCGCGCGCGTATGCATTGCGCTGGGTCGCGCATGATCGCGAGGCCGTGAACCTCAATCTGCAAAAGCTCGAAGACGCGAAGACGATCGACGAAGCGCTGCGCGTCGCGCAAACCAGCGGCCTGCCCACCCAGAACATCATGGTCGCGGACTCGCGCGGCAAGATCGGCTGGACGCTGGCGGGGCCGCTGCCGCAGCGCGATCCCGCCGACCTGCAACACGGCCCGGACAGCGACACGCCGTACGACTCGGCGACATACAAAGGCTGGCAGCGCTATCTGCCGCCCGCGTCGTACCCCAAACGCGTCGATCCGCCGCTCGGCCGTTTGTGGACGGCGAACAATCGCGTGGTGATGTCGCGCGACGCCGTGCTGATCGGCGACTCGGGCGCCGACCTCGGCGCGCGCGCGTCGCAGATCCGTGACGACCTGCTCGCCGCGCCGAGCCCCGACGAGCACGCCATGCTGTCCATCCAGACCGACGACCGCGCTCAATGGATCGAGGTCTGGCGGCGCGTGGCGCTCGAAGCGCTCGATGCCGGCGCGCTGGAAGGTCATCCGCAGCGCGCGGCGTTCCGCCAGCAACTGGTCGCATGGAATGGACGCGCGGATGTCGACGCCGTCGGCTATCGGCTCACGCGCGGTTTCTTCTTCGCACTGTACGACGCGTGGTTCGGCAGGCTCGACGCCGAACTTGCGGGCGCGATGCCAGGCGGCGGGAATGGCAATCCGCCGCTTGGTCTGCGGGTTGCCAACTCGCGCTACGAAGCCGTCATGGAGACGCTCGCCGGGCATCATGCGTGGATGCCGGACGGCTTCAGGGACTGGCGCGCGTTCATGCTCGACCGCATCGATCGCACGATTGCGCAGCTACCGGCCGATACGCCGATCGAACAGGCGCGCTGGGGCGAGCGCAATCGCGCGGCGATCGAGCATCCGTTTGCGCGTATCGTGCCGGCGTGGCTGCCGTGGGTGCGCGGCTGGCTCGGCGCGCCGCACGATGCGTTGCCCGGCGATATCAACATGCCGCGCGTGCAGGGGCCCGCTTTCGGCGCATCGGAGCGGATGATCGTGTCGCCGGGACGCGAGCAGAGCGGCATCTTCGAGATGCCGGGCGGACAGTCGGGGCATCCGCTGTCGCCATACTTTCTCGCCGGTCACGAAGCGTGGGTGCGCGGCGAGAAGACGTCGTTCCTGCCGGGCGCGCCCGTGCACCGGTTGATACTTGGCCGGACGGGGCAATGATTCTGTATTGAAGGTTTGACTGGAGTGTCCGTATGGAGAAGGAACGCAGCAGCGATCTGCTGGCGGTGCGCGATCTGTTGAGGCAGTTCGTCGATGAGCGTGACTGGTCGCGCTTTCATTCGCCGAAGAATCTCGCGACGGCATTGAGCGTCGAAGCGAGCGAATTGCTGGAGCCGTTTCAGTGGCTGCAGTCGGGCGAGAAAAGCGAACTCGCCGACGACAGGCTCACCGCAATCCGTCACGAAATGGCCGACGTACTGACATATCTCGTGATGCTCGCCGACCGGCTCGACGTCGATCTGTATGCGGCGGTGCTGGAGAAGATCGAATTGAATCGCGCGAAGTATCCGGCGCACAAGGTGCGCGGCGATTCGCGCAAGTATTCGGAATACGACGCGGAGTACGGCGCGGAGCACGGCGGCGATTAGCGGTTTGTACCGTGGCGACGTCTTCCGCGAAGAAGCGGCGGCGCGCCAGTCGTCGTTGGACAGCAGACAGTCGCGCAGCACGCGCACGTCGCGCAGCGTCAACGCGAGTTCGCAGCCGAACGACGGATCGGATGCCGCCGACTCGTCGCCGATCAGCGCAACGCCGTCGCGATATGGAGGCTCGACCCGGCAATAGGTGAGTGTTTTCGGGAGTGGTTCGCGTTGGGCCAGGTAAAGGCGAAATTAAGGCCAAGTAAAGGCCGAAGCATGAAAAAAGCCGCCCGAAGGCGGCTCGCGTGGCGGTCGGCGCGAAGCGCTTACTGCTTGACGCCTTCTGCCTGGATATGCAGCACGGTCTTCGTGTTGAAGCCGTACGACTTGCCCCAGTCGATGCCGAAGTCCGCGCGGTCGAACGTCGCCGTCGATTCCGTGCCGCACACTTCGCGCTTGAGCATCGGGTTGATGAAGCACTTGAACGATTCGATCTTCAGGTTCAGCGGCTTCGTCACGCCATGCAGCGTCAGTGTGCCGATGACCTCGACGGGCGTGTCGCCGTCGAAGCGGATCTGCGTGCCCTTGTAGGTCGCCGTCGGGTACTTCGCTGCGTCGAAGAACTCGGGCGTTTGCAGATGCTTGTCGAGCTTGTCGTTGCCCGTGTCGATCGACGCCGTGTCGATCGTCACGTCGACCGTGCCCGTCTTCGCCGCGCGATCGAGCGTGACCGTGCCGCTCGACTTCTTGAACTTGCCGCGCCATACCGAGATGCCGCCGAAGTGATCGGCTTCGAAGCTCGGGTAGGTGTGGTTCGGATCGAGCTGGTACGTGTCGGCGGCCATTGCATTGAACGACATGCCCGCGATCAGCGCGCCCGCTGCGATCAACAGTTGTTTCTTCACGTTATTCTCCTGAGTTGATGAGTGTGCCCCGCGCGCTCAATGCTTTGCGGCGACGATGTGAAACTTGATGACGACGTCGTCGGCGACCACCGACGTATCTTTCCATTCGCCCGAGCCGATGTCGTACTGCGTGCGTTTAATGGGCAGCGAGCCGTCGAACGTCTGCGTCGCGCCTTGCTGCGTGATGGAAACGGGCACGGTGACAGTCTGCGATTTGCCCTTGATGGTCAGCTTGCCCGTGACCTTGTACTGATTGCCGCCCGCGGGCGCGATCGCTGTCGAAACGAAAGTCGCTTTCGGGAACGTCGCGCTGTCGAACCATTCCTTGCCACGCACCTGCTTGTTGTATTCGGGGTCGCCGAGGTCGTAGCTGTCGGTGTCGATCGACAGGTTCGCGCTGCCTGCCGTTGGCTTCGCGGGATCGAACGTCAGTTGCGCGTTGAACTTCCTGAACGTGCCGTCGACAGGCACGTTCATCTGCTTCGAGGTCGCGACGACCGTGCTCTTGCCCGCATCGACTTGCGCGAAGGCTGGCAACGCGACGGCGAACAGAACGGCGGCGGCGCCCGCCAGCACGCGGCGATAAGAGTTGTTCTTCATGTTCATTCGATGATCCAGCGTAAGGTCAACATGAAAGCGCCATGAAAAGCGCGCTCATTTGAGGAAGGGAATCATGCGGGCAAGCAGTCCGTCGCGTTCGACGAACTGATGCTTGAGCGCCGCCAGCACGTGCATGGCAAATAGCACGAGCAGCGTGTAGTTCAACGCGATATGCGTGGTGCGCAGAATCGCCTTCAGCGCCTGATCGGGTCCGATGAAAGTGGGCAGCGGCAACACGCCGAGATACACGACCTGCACGCCCGCCGCCGAGCTGAAGAAGTAGCCGCTAACGGGAATGGCAAGCATCAGCACGTAGAGCAGCGCGTGAGTAGCGTGCGCGGCGGCCTTTTGCCAGCCGGGCATCGCAGCGGGCATCGGCGGCGCTGCATGCGTTGCGCGCCACACGACGCGCAGCGCGGCCAGCGCGAACACGGTGACGCCGATCCACTTGTGCCACGACACGTATTTGAGCTTGGTCGGCGTGAAGCCCGGAATGTCCGTCATGATCCAGCCGAGATAGAAGCCGCAGATCATCAGCAGCGCGATCAGCCAGTGCAGCGCAATGGCCGTGCGGCTGTAGCGCAGACTCTGGCCTGGGCTTTGAGAAGAAGCGTGGGACGTCATAGGCAATCGAGTACCTTCGCGTGTTCTGTTCACTGCGGAGTGCGACGCAATGACGCCGCCTCCGATTGAACGCGAATGGTAGTGGGCGAATATGCCTATGAATAGCTATGCGCGGGAGAACAGATCGTTGCGGTGGTGCGAGCAATCGTTTAACAATTCTGCTGATTAGTCGCACCTTGAAGCGCGATAGGCTTGTTCTGCCTCCTGACGTCGGAAGTAGCCTTGCAAGGTGGTTTCCGGTTCGCCGCTGTAGCCGCCTAACTTCGGGACGACGGCGTTTGCCCGATCTTGCTCTGGTGGACGGAAAGACTCGATATAGTTGTGGATGATCTCTCTACAGCGCCTGTCGAAGTCCGAGTCGTCTTTGAGTGGTGTGGCCATGGACCTGTCGAAGTTCTGCTGGAGCGGGCTGCGATACGTATTGCCGGGAGAGCCGGTCGCAAGTGGTTTTACGGCGGCTTGCGCAATGGCGTTACACGTCAGTGTGACAATGCAAAGCGAAATGAGTAAGACCCGGGCGTCCATGATCGTGGATAGTGGCCAGCGATGGAGCCGAGTATAGGCACCGAACGGTGCACTTCGACACTGAGAAAAATCAACGAATCGTCACTGTCGGCAAGAACATGCGCACATCGAGCACATGCATGGGGCGAGGCAAAGGATGGATCACCAAACCTTTGCGCTTTAGCAATGTTGCGCGGCGCTTTAGCCAGAACGCGAAGCCCAAAAAGCATGCTGCACCTGCATGATTTCTTCTTCTACTTCGGCGACAGGCCCGATCAGATCGACGCGCTTTTGACAATGATCGAAGACGTATTGCGACGACACGCTCATCGTGGGGTTTTCAGCATGATTACCCGTGGCTTGCAGCAGGCGTTCTTCCGTCATCCCGAACACCACGCGCCCGATGTTCGCCCAGTACGCGGTGCCCGCACACATGCAGCACGGTTCGACGGTCGTATAGAGCGTACAACTCCACAGATACTGCGGCGTGAAGTTGAGCGCCGCAATGCGTGCCAGCACCGATTCTGCATGATTGACGGTATCGACGTTGCCTTGTTCGATCAGCACGGTCTCCTGATCCGGGCCGACGAGAATCGCGCCGAACGGATGATGGCCCATCAGCGTCGCGCGTTCTGCCACGACGCTCGCATGACGCAGATGACGCACGATCTGTTCGCGCGTCGGCGCAAGCCCCTGCTCGGGGAAGTCCGACGCGTTCTGTTTCGAGGGATGGCTCAGGCTCAAACGGTGTCTCCTCCGTGAGTGGTTATGCGAGCGTTACTTCGGCAACGATCCGTCGACGCCCTGCACGAACCAGTTCAGCCGCAACAGTTCCGCATCCGACAGCGACTTGCCCGCTGCCACCTTGATCGCACCGCCCTGATCCTTGATCGGCCCGGAGAACGGGTCGAACTTGCCTGCGATGATGTCGTCGCGCTTTTGCGCCAGCGCTTTCTGCGCGACGGGCGACACGGCTTGCGTGTTGATGCTCGCCAGGTCGATCGCTTTTTCCTTGAGGCCCCACCACGTCGGCGCATTGGTCCACTTGCCCGACTGTACCTGTTCTATCAGATGCGAATAGTAGACGCCCCAGTAACTGACGCACGCGCCCAGTTGCGCATTCGGGCCGAACTGCTTCATGTCCGAGTCCCAACCGAACGCATGCACCTTCTTCTGCTCGGCCGTCTGCATCGTGGCCGTCGAATCGGTGTTCTGGATCAGCACGTCGGCGCCCTGGCCGATCAGCGTTTCGGCGGCCTGCTTTTCCTTGCCCGGGTCGAACCAGGTGTTGATCCACACCACCTTCACCTTTGCATTCGGATTGACCGAGCGCGCGCCCATCGTGAATGCGTTGATGTTGCGCACCACTTCCGGCACGGGCACCGACGCGACGAACCCGAGCGTGTTGGTCTTCGTCGTATAGCCGCCGACCAGCCCCGCGAGATAGGCGCTCTGATAGGTGCGCACGTCGTAGGTGGCGAAGTTCGCGGCCTTCTTGTAACCGGTCGCGTGCTCGAAGACGATGTCGGGGTAATCCTTCGCGGTCTTCAGTTCGAAGTCCTGGAAGCCGAAGCTCGAGCCGACGATGATCTTGTTCCCCTTGTTCGCGAGGTCGCGGAACACACGCTCAGAATCCGCCGATTCGGGCACGTTCTCGACGCGCGTCACCTTGATCTTGTCGCCGAACTTCGTTTCGATCGCCTTCACGCCTTGCTCGTGCGCGTAGGTCCAGCCGGCGTCGCCGGGATTGCCGAGGTAGACGAAGGCGACGCCCAGCGGCTCGGCAGCCGTGGCAGATGTGCTGAGGGCAGCGGCGACGCCGAGTGTGGCGAGCAGCGCGGCCGGGACGCGCAGCGAACGCATGACTGCGCGGGCCATTGTTGTTTTCATGAAATCTCCGGAGACGGGGAAGGGAATCAGCGGAGATGGTCGTAAGCCAATATCGAGGTCGAAATTGAATTCCGTTATGCGCCCTATAACGGAATTGATATGAAGGATGGGTTCGCCGGTCGGGGCAGGTTCAGTTGCCACGCCTGCAACAGCAGGAACGGACGGGCGGTCGTCATTGCGTGGTCTCCGTCATGGTGAGCTTGCTGGTCGTCGATGGGCTCACGATTGCGCTTGAGGTGAGGCTATTCGGGAGCCGCGCAACGGTGAGTTGCCTCGTAACCCGCACGGCACTGTAGCGAAAGGTGAGGTTATTCGGGACCTGGGTCGAACACTGCGGGCGGCTAGCCGGTGACGATCAGCAGCACGCCCGTGACGCTCAGCGCGCCACACCAAAGCCAGTCGAAATTGATCCAGCCCCGGCGCAGCATGCCGAGCCCCAGATACTGATAGGCGGCGAGCGCGATGGCGCTGGCCGTCACGAGCGTGACGACGGTATGGACGGCCGTCACCTGACCGACCGATTCGAGCGAGCTGCCGACAGGCATCCCCGCGCCGCACAGCGGCAGCAGCGCGGGCAGCAGCATCAGGCCCGCGCCGTGCATCGTCGCCATCGCTGCCGACCACAGCGCGAGCCCCACGAAGCCCGCTGTCATGCCGACGCGCACGCGTTGCTTGTGGCCGTAGAAATGGTGATACGCGGCCCAGGCAATCAGCAGAATGCCCATGACGATGCGCAGATGCACGGTGTGCGTGAAGAGCCCGAGCGCGACGGCCGACGTCGTCACCAACATCACGGAGACGGCATGCCCGAGCGCGAGCGGCGGCAGCGCCATCAGCAAGGCTTTGCGGCTGCCATGCTGAAGCCCGAGCGCGGCCGCGAACAGCCAGCCCATCGCCGGGTTCACGCCATGAAAAATGCCGCTGCCGATCACCGTCGCCCACACGCCGTTCATAGCACGCTCACGGATAGCAATACGAATCCGACGACGCATCGCCGCCTTCCAGCCGGATCTGATGCGGCCGATGCGATTTCGGCCAGTCGACGAAGAAGTCCTTCGCCACGGTGAGGCCGCCCGTCTTCCCCGCGTCGAGCTTGACCATCCAGCCATTGAGGCCGTCCGGGTAGAACTGTTCGTCGATCGCGCCGTACAGCGAGTTCGTGAAGTACACGCGGCTGCCGTCGCGGCTCACTTCGACCATCTGCGGGCCGCCGTTCAGCGGCCGCTCGCCTGCCGCCGGATGCGTCGCACGCGCGACAATGCCGCCGATGCGCACCGTGCCCGTCAGTTCAGGCTTCATCGGATCGGAGACGTCGTATTGTCTGAGGTCGCCCGTGCCCCAGCACGACACGTACAGGAAGCGGTCGTCGAGCGACAGCGCGATATCCGTGACGAGCGGCGGCACGGCGCCGAAGCCTTTGAGCATGGGCGGCAGCAATGAGGCGTCGGCGGGCTCGGCGGGAATCTCGATCACCTTGCGCGCGGCCCACTGATCGCCGTCGCGATACCACGTCCAGATCGACGCCGACAGGTCCTTGAGGCTGATCACCGAATTCACGAAGCCGTAGGCTTTGGTCGGATCGTGCGCGGGGCGTAGTTCGAATACCAGCTGGTTCTCCGCGCCGAAGTCGACGACCTGTTTGTGCTTGCGCGTGTTCATGTCCCAGAAGTGCAGCCGATGCCCGTACTGCCCGCCGAGCAGCACTTCCGGCACGAGACCGTTCTCGAAGGTCGCGGGCAGGCCCCATTCGCTCGTCACGACGGTGTCGTAGCCGAGATGCCACCAGCCGTCATACGCGAGTTGCTGCGGGCCGCGATCGATTTCCCACTGGCCGCGAATGTCGAACGTTTCATGGTCCATCAGGAAGATGCCGCCGGGCGCTTCGCCCTGCGCATTCGCCAGCGACACCACGTAGATGCCCGCCGGCCCGCAGTGCACGGTGTGCGGGCGCGTATAGCCCGCCTTGTCCGCGACTTCTGCGGGTTCGAGCACGCGTACGATCTGCGGCTGCCGCTTGTCGGGCTTCGTATCGAGAATATGGATACGCGACGAGCGCAGCCCCGGCACGACGAGATAGCGGCGCTCCGTATGCGGATGCGGCGCGTTCGGACACAGACACGAGCTGCACGCGTTCCAGCCGAAGTGATGCAACTCGTCGCCCGTATTGGGCATCGCCACGCGGCCGACGATGCGCCCATATTCCGCCGAGCCAGGATCGACATCGACGACGGCGAGCTCGTCGGGCCGTTCGCGCGACGGATCGAAGCTCGCCACATACGCGACGGTTTCCTTCGGCGCGCTGCTTGCCATGCGCGCGGACGGATAAAAGGTCGGATCGGGTTTCCATGTCGCCATGACTCATCTCCAGGAAGATGTTGCGATGCGGCACGCGAGTCGCGCGCGCCATGTATCAAAACGGCACGAGCGTTTGAGCTTTTTACTGTAGGCAATTTCGCGGCGGCTTGCGGGATTGTTGGTATTGGCGTCAAAGGCCGGTCGACGCAATAGCGCCGGTTTGCCTGTCCAGGCGCCCGCCGCCCATGCGCAAACGCCACGCAGATTAAAATGATGCGATTCACGTTTTCTCTCGCCGCTTCTAGCCGTACTCCCATCATGCGTTCATGGCGTCTCGACCGTCCCGTTTCGCAAGGGCAGCTGGATCTCAGCCGCGCGACGGGCCTCGTGTCGTCGATCGGCAGCGACGATACGAATGCGCTCGCCGCCGAAGTGCTGAAGCTGCTCGGCGACATCGCGGCGATTTCGCAGTGCACGATCTTCGCGTACGAGTTCGGCAACCGGCCGCGTACTGTTTCCGTGGCGGACCATCGCGGCGGGCGTTTTCTGCGCGACGTCGCCGATACTTACGCGCGCCACTTCTATGCGCTCGACGGCAATCAGAAGATCGTTTCGTCGGCACGCAGCGACAAGCCCGGCTCGACACTCGTGCTGCATCAGCAGACGAGCGAAGACATCCTCAACGAAGCTTATCGCGCGGCCTGCTATCAGCAGCCGAACGTGTCGGACCGCGTCTCGCTGCTCGTGCAGCCGACGCCCGATATCTGGCTCTCGGTGAACCTGTATCGCGATCGCCGCTTCGGCAATTACCATCCGCGCGAGATCGCGTTGATCGAAGCGATGGCGCCGTTGATCGCGCACGCGGCGAAGCATCACTACGCGATCTGCGGCCAGCGCGATCTGGCGATCTCGCATCTGATGCTCGCGCGCGTGCGCGGCCTCTGTCCCGAACTGTCGAAGCGCGAACTCGACGTGCTGACGGGCGTGCTCGAAGGACGCTCGGCGCAGGAAATCGGCGACACGATGGGCATCAAGGCGACAAGCGTCGTCACGTATCAGAAGCGCGCGTTCCGGCGGCTCGGCATTTCGAGCCAGCGGCAGCTGTTTGCGCTGTGCATCGGGCCGGGCAAGGTCTGACGCATTCCTTTTCTTCAGCGCATTTGCGCTCACGTATCCGCGTTTTCCCCAGGCCTGAACAGGCGCCACGTTGTACCCAAAATGAGGACAGGCCGTACATAGCCGCGCTCCATACTGCGACGCATCAGAAAGCGACAACATCGGAGACAACGGTATGGACACCTCCTCGCGAGCCGGCTCGCTGCATGCGACGCCTGCCACCACCGCGCCGCATGCGCACGAACAGCCCGTCATCGCCAAGGTATCGCGGCATCTGCTGGGGTTCCTGTTCGCGCTGTTCTTCTTCTCGTTTCTCGACCGCATCAACATCGGCTTCGCCGGCCTGACGATGATGAAGGACCTCGGGCTCACGAGCACGCAATTCGGTCTCGCGACGACGCTCTTCTACGTCGCCTACATCGCGTTCGGCATTCCGGGCAACGTCGTGCTGGCGCGCATCGGCGCGCGCAGATGGATCGGCACGATCATGATCGCGTGGGGACTGGCTTCGACGGCGACGATGTTCGCCTCGAGCCCCGGCACGCTGTACGTGTTGCGCGTGCTGGTCGGCGTGACGGAAGCGGGCTTTTTGCCAGGCATCCTGCTGTATCTGACCTACTGGTTTCCGGCTGCGTACCGGGCGCGCGCCAACGCGCTGTTCATGATAGCGATGCCTGTCACGGCGGCTGTCGGCTCGGCGTTGTCAGGCTTTATTCTCGGACTCGACGGCACGCTTGGGTTGAAGGGCTGGCAATGGCTCTTTCTGCTCGAAGGCTTGCCATCGGCGATTCTGGGTCTCGCTGTGTACGCGTATCTCGACGACACCCCGCAACAGGCGCGCTGGCTCGACGACGAAGAAAAGCGCACGCTCGCCGCAACGCTTGCTGCGGAACATCGGCAGGGCGTTGCTGTGGATGCTCGTGCGAGTCGCGAGAAAAGCATCGTCAGTGAACTGCTGTCGCCGGCTGTCGTGAAGTTTGCGATTGCGTACTTCTGCCTAGTCAACACGCTGGCAATGGTCGCCGTGTGGACGCCGCTGATCGTGAAGAGCTTTAGCGCGGATGCGAGCAATCGCACGATTGGCCTGCTCGCCGCGATTCCGCAGGTGTGCACGATCGTTGCGATGATCTGGTGGGGACGCCGCTCTGACCGCAAGCAGGAGCGCAAATGGCATCTGATGATTCCGATGCTGTTCTCTGCTGTGGGCTGGCTGTGCACCGCATATTCGTCGAATCCGGCCATGCGCATGGTCGGCGTATGTCTTGCGTCGGCCGGTTCGTACACGGCGATGTCGATCTTCTGGACCACGCCCGATCATGCGTTGAGCTTTCGCGCACGCGCCATCGGCATTGCCGTGATCAACGCGACGGGCAACATCAGTTCGGCGCTCAACCCGCTGATCGTCGGATGGCTGAAGGACGCGACGCACAGCTTTTCGGCGGGGCTGCTGTATTCGGCGGTGTTGCTGGTGATCGGCGTGATCATCGTGACGCTGTTGCCGATGGACAAACGCGAAGCGCCACACGCGCGGCTCGCCTGAAGGAATCGATCTGGAGCATTGGATGAACAAGCAATTCAAACCGTATCCGTTCACCGCGAAAAAGTACGCAGCGCGCGTGCCGCAATTGAAAGAGGGTGTGGACGCGCAGCGTCATGCGGTGACGATTGTCGGCGGTGGGCCCGTCGGTCTCGCTGTCGCGCTCGGTCTGGCGAATCACGGCGTGCGCTGCGTGCTGATCGAAGCGGACGATTCCGTCTGCTATGGCAGCCGCGCGATCTGCATTTCACGCCGCAGCCTGGAGATCATCGAACGGCTTGGCGCACTCGATGGCTTTCTGAAAACGGGCTTGCCGTGGACGGGCGGCCGCAGCTTCTATCGCGAGACGGAAGTGCTGCACTTCACGATGCCGCAGGACGAAAACCAGAAGTTGCCGCCGATGGTCAACCTCGCGCAATATCACATCGAACAGTTCTTGCTGGATGCGGCGGAGAAGCGCGCCGATCTGATCGATATCCGCTGGCAGACGCGCGTGAAGTCGATCGATTCGCGCGATGACGGCGCAACGCTGCAACTGGGCACGCCTGATGGCGACTACGCGCTGGAAACGGACTGGGTTGTCGCCGCCGATGGCGGGCGCAGCACGATCCGCGAAGCGCTCGGCTTGCAGTTGCAAGGCACGAGCTACGAAGGGCGTTATGTGATCGTCGATATCGAACTGCGAAGCGATCGTCCGACGGAACGTCTTGCGTATTTCGATCCTTCGTCGAATCCGGGTTCGACCGTGCTCGTGCACAAGCAGCCGGATAACGTGTGGCGCATCGACTATCAGTTGCGCGATGGCGAAGACGCGGAGCAGGCCGTGAAGCCTGAAAACGTTATGCCGCGCGTGCAAAGCCTGCTCGACATGATGGGAGAGAAAGGCGAGTGGGCGCCGATCTGGATCACGATCTACAAGGCCAATGCGTTGACGCTCGAGCGCTATCGTCATCGGCGCGTGATGTTCGCGGGCGATGCTGCGCATCTCGTGCCGATCTTCGGTGTGCGCGGCGCGAATTCGGGTATTGACGATGCGGACAATATCGCGTGGAAGCTGGCGTTTGTCGTGAAGGGATTGGCGTCTGATGCGTTGCTCGACAGTTATTCGGATGAGCGTGTTGCCGCTACGCATGAGAATTTGAGTTATGGCACGAAGAGCACCGAGTTCATGGCCCCGCCTTCATTTGCATTCGATCTGATGCGCAAGGCGGTGTTGAGTCTTGCTGTGGAGCATCCGGGTGTGCGCTCGCTGATTAATCCGCGGCAGACGTCGGCGATTACTTATGTGCAGTCGCCGTTGAATGTTGCCGATGGCGATGGGTTTGGTGCTGGGCCTGTGCCGGGGGCGGTGCTCGCCGAGTTTCCGCTGACGATTGCTGAAGGTGGGCATGCGTGTGAGGCGCATTTGACCGATCTTGTCGGTGCGCGGTTTACGGCGCTGTGTTTTAGCGACGAGGGTGAAGTGTCCGCTGATTTCACCGCGCTTGCGCAAGCGATGCGTGAACGTGGAGTGCCGTTCAAGGTTGTGTCGATCAGCGCGCATATGCGTGCCGAGGCGCGGGGTGTGCACGCGTGGGATCACACGGGACGCATCTTCGGGCGTTATGACGCGAAGCCGGGCACGGTGTATCTGGTGCGCCCCGATGGACATGTGCTGGGGCGCTGGCGCAATGCGCGCGCGGACGATGTCGATGCGGCGATTACGCGCGCGCTTGCTCGATGAACCGATTCAACGAATGGAGAACGTGATGACCGATGCGGAACTCGATACTGTCTATACGCGGCTGTGTAGGACGATGACTCAAGTCGGTGAGGCGAATGCGCCGATGTTTCTGGCGAGGTTTGCGCTGCTGGCGATTGAGAGGATTGGCGATGCCGATGTGTCGTTGAAGTTGATCGAGGCGGCGGGCGATGGAGTAAGCGGGTAGCTTTTGTGGTTCATGGGTTGATCGTTTGGTGTTTTGGGTTTTGGGGTGGGCATTCGTGGGTTGTCTTTTTTTCGCTGGCATCCGCGAATTGCCTTTGCGCTGGCATCCGCGAATCGTTAGCGTGCTTCAAGCGTCGCCCCTGTGCGGGGCGGCACCTACTTTTCTTTG
>NZ_JAGUUD010000190.1:0-10040 GCF_020177535.1 Paraburkholderia sp. XV
CGTATTCCCCGTCGGGCAAGGCGGGCTTCCTCGGCGTACAGCACGCGACCATGCAGGCACATGGCCTGACGAGCGAAGCCGTCGCCCGCGAGATGGCGGAAGGCGCATTGCAGCAGGAGGCGAGTTGCGCCGATGTTGCCATAGCCAACACGGGGGTTGCCGACGCATCGCCATCGGACGGACCGCCGCCAGGTACACCATGCTTCGCATGGGCGTACCGCATGCGCGATGGTCGCATCGTCACGTTTGCAGAAACACGGCGTTTCTCCGGCAGCCGCAACGAAATCCGTCATCATGCGGCTCGTTACGCGTTGTCCCGCATCGAGCATTACTTCAACACCTTGGGCTCGCTGCGTTGACCCGGCGTTGCGGCAAGGCGCGGCGCGGCGAATGCTGGCAACGTCTCCAGATGATTCATGCAGCGCACGATGAGCACTGTCCATAAGAAGTCAGATGCGTATCGATGCAAGCCGCTCATTCCGCTGTCGCACCATGCGAAGGAGAGCAGGTGCCTGCAGCGAGGCCGGTGTGTGCGCGTTCGCGCTGCAACACGGGCTCGGCGGGTCCGGTCTGCGTGGCCGCCGCACGTGAAACCGGATACGAATGCGCCGAGAAATAAGGGACCGTTTTCGCCAGGCCCGCCTCGAGCGAGGTCACGGGCCTCCATGCAAGCAATTGCGTCGCGCGCGTGATATCCGGCTGCCGGTGCCACGGGTCGTCGATCGGCAGCGGACGAAACTCGATTTTCGACTTCGAGCCCGTGATCTCGACGATCTGTCGCGCGATCTGCAGCATCGACACTTCATGCGGATTGCCGAGATTGACGGGACCGTCTGGATATTCCCGCAGGTTCATCAGCCGGATGAACGCGTCGATCATATCGTCGACGTAACAGAACGAGCGCGT
The DNA here is from genome assembly GCF_020177535.1 of Paraburkholderia sp. XV. Lineage (NCBI taxonomy): Bacteria > Pseudomonadati > Pseudomonadota > Betaproteobacteria > Burkholderiales > Burkholderiaceae > Paraburkholderia > Paraburkholderia sp. XV. The sequence goes on from NZ_JAGUUD010000190.1 coordinate 907, forward strand.
CTGGGAGCCATCGCCATATACGGTCAACGGTTCGCCGTTCAACGCCTGCATCACGAAGTTCGACACGACCCGCCCGTCGGCGGGATGCATGCGTGGCCCATACGTATTGAAGATGCGCGCAATGCGGATGTCGAGTCCATGCTGGCGGCGATAGTCCATGAACAGCGTCTCGGCGCAGCGTTTGCCTTCGTCGTAGCAGGAGCGTGGGCCAATGGGATTCACGTGTCCCCAGTAGTCCTCCGTCTGCGGATGCACGCGCGCGTCGCCATACACTTCGCTCGTCGATGCCTGAAAGATCTTCGCCTTCACGCGTTTCGCGAGGCCCAGCATGTTGATTGCGCCGTGCACGCTGGTTTTCGTGGTTTGCACGGGGTCGTGCTGATAATGAATCGGCGACGCGGGGCAAGCGAGGTTATAGATTTCGTCCACTTCGACATAGAGCGGAAACGTGACGTCGTGGCGCATCAGTTCGAAGTTCGCGCAGTCGAACAGATGCGCGATATTGTCCTTCGTGCCCGTGTAGAAGTTGTCCACGCACAGCACGTCGTGTCCTTGCGCGACGAGGCGCTCGCATAGATGCGAGCCGAGGAAACCTGCGCCGCCCGTGACGAGGATGCGTTTGCGCGATACCTCTTTCATGATCGTGCTCCTGGCAAAATCTCAGGCCGTGACCTGAGTGAGCGTGTCGTGCCAGTCCTGCACGAAACGGTCGATATGGAAGCGCTCCAGCGCCGTGCGCCGTGCGTTTGCGCCCAGCACGCGCGCCAATGACGGATCGCGAAGCAACATATGCATCGAATCGCACAGCGCCTGGTTGCTGGTATGAATGAAGCCGTTTTCGCCATTGCGGATGACCGTCGACAGTTCGGTCGTCGCAAGGCCGACAACAGGCATGCCGATCGTCATTGCCTCCACGACGGCAAGCCCGAGGCTGGTCCAGCGGATCGGATTGAAAAAGAAGCGATAGCGCGCGATAAATGCGGCCAGTTCCATATTGCCGATCTCGCCGATACCGCAGCAACTCTGCGCATCCATGCCGACCAGATCGAGCGGCACCTGCGAGCGCATCTGCGTGAACACATCCGCGCCGAGGCGCCGCCCACGCTGTGCGAGATGGTTAACGACGACGATCCCGCACTCGCGTTCGCCGCTATAGCGCACGCCTTCGGGCACGACTACGCCATGCTCGATCACGCGAGTGGGCGTCGCGCCGCAATCCCACATGAGCTGGTTGAAATGCGTGACGTGCACGAGCAGCGTGCCGGGGTCGTCAACCCAGTGCCATTGCTGATACGGGTTCTCCATCGGCGGATCGTGCTCGATGTACACCCGGGGCAAGCGGCGCTGCGCGGCGGACAACACGTTTTCGCGGTCATGCTCCCAATGCTCGCGATGCTGGTACAGCACCACGTCGAAATCGCGTGTCGCCACTTCGTCGATCCCGACCTCATGCACATTGCCGCCCCACGGCAGCGAGCCGTTCGCACCTGCGTAGCCGGGCGGGTAACCTGGCTTCGTGACGAGAAAGAAGTCGTGCGGCGCCTGGCTCAAGTAGTACAGGTAATTGCCGTGGACATGCCAGGTCAGCACCCGCAGGCGGCGGCAGCTATGCAACATGGCGGGTCTCCTCGCGAATCGGAATCACGGTCGCCTTCGCCGCGTGCAGCAGGCATGATGCGGCGGGATGCGCGCCGGGGTCGCGCGCGAGCATCGCGCGGGCCGTGCTCGTGACCTGCGGCACGGAGACGTTGAGCGCGCATTCGTGTCCATAAGGACAGGTGCGATATGCACAGGGGCGGCAAGACGGATAGTCAGCCAGCACGCGATGCCGCTCGTGGTCAAGCGGCGCCCAACGGCGCGTGTCGCTGCCCGACGCGATGACCACGCTCGGCGTGCGCGTGGCAGCCGCGATGTGCGAGATGCCCGTGTCGTTGCAGACGACGAGCCGCGCCCGCTCGACCAGCGCGGCCAGCGATCCCAGCGAGGTCGACCCGGCGAGATGCAGGGCGGGCGCTGCCATCAGTCCGAGCACGGCAGCCGTCAGCTCGGCTTCGCTGGCCGTGCCTGTGATCGCAATCTGCCAGCCGTCGGCGGCAAGCGCGTCGGCGACTTCGGCGAAGCGTGCCACCGGCCAGCGTCGCGATGGCAATTGCGCGCCGGGGTGAATCAGTACGAGGCGATGCGGCTCGATGCCGTGAGTGGCGACCAGCGTGTCCAGTTCGGCCTGGTCGGGCACTGTCAGGTCGAACGAGAGCGCATCGCTTTCCCACGGCGCGCCCATCGCGTTGGTCAGCGCGAGATAGCGGTGTGGCTCAGGCAGCATGTCCGGCCATTCGATAAAGCAGCCAGAACGCTGGATCTCGTCATGCTGCACGAACCCCGCATTGGCGCGCGCACCGAAGCTGCAAACGATGTCGTTCGCTACGCCGCCGCTGCCGTGCAATTGAATCGCGAGATCGAAATGCCGTTCGCGCATCGCATCGACAAACGCGGGCAGTGCAGTCTCGTCTTCACGCTGTTCGGGAAAGCCGGGCGCACCCGGAAATTCGATCAGTTCGTCGAGCAGATCTGGAAAGCGGTCGACGAAGGCATGTGCCCAGGGCAGACCGATCAACGCGATATGCGCACGCGGCGCGGCGCGGCGGAGCGCACGGAGGGCGGGCACGCTGCACAACATGTCGCCGAGTTGCAGCGCGCGGAAGATTACGATGCGCTGGGGGTCGAGTCGTTCGAAAAAGGAATTCACAGGAAGAACACCTTGTAGCGGAGCGCGCCGCGCAGGCGCCAGTAGATGGACAGAAACGGAATCAACGCAGATGTCCATGCCATTTCGGCAATATGTGTCAGGTCGCGGCGCGTATGACGCAGGCGCGCGCCGCAAAACGCCGCAGTCAGCACAACCCACACTGCGAGCGCGAGCAAGGCCAGACGCTGCTGGCCTGCGAGCGCTGCGATCACGGCGCACAGCAGACTCGCCACGATCGCGTAATAGCGCAGCGGCGGTCCCGTATCGATCCGCTGCCGGTACAACGCGGGATGCTTGCGATATAGCAGCGCCTCGAACTGGCTCTTCTTCTGCTGCGACAGACTTACGCCCCATCGCGCCGGACGGACGGGATGGACGACCACCGCCTTATCGGCATGAATTACGCTGGCGCCCGCTTGCAGCATCGCGAATTGCAGGTCCGAATCTTCACGCCATGCGGACGTGAACCGTTCGTCGAAACCGCCCAGCGCGGCAAGCCGGGCCCGGCGCACGAACGCATTGGCCGTGGCGAACTCGGCGCGCGCGAGGCCGCTTGTATCGAGTTCGTAATCGGTCGGCGCGTCCGGCAGCGGCACCACGATCGCGCCGGACGCTGCGTCCGCGCCCGTGGCAAGCGCGTCGATACCCGCTGTCAACCAGTGTGGATCGGGGATCGTGTCATCGTCGGTAAATGCGATGAGTGGATACCGCGCAGCACGCCATCCTGCGTTGCGCGCGCCGGCGGGGCCTTGCGTGGCGGTGACAGGGATATAGCGCACTGTCATGCCGCGGACCGATGCGCACCGTTGCGCGAAACGTTCGACGGCCTCCCGCGTCGCGTCGTCGGGACCGTCGTCGCACACGATGACCTCGTAGCGCGTCACGTCAAGGTCTTGTGCGGCCAGCGCAGCCAGGCAGATGCCGAGTAACGCGGGCCGCCGGTACGTCGGCACGACGACAGAGATCGCATCATGCATAGGTCCAGCCGTCGCACCGGATGCCGCCGATATTGCGCCGTCAGTGCGTGCGTTCATCGTCCAGCCTCATTTGCCGACGCGCCCGTCACGCCGGAACCCGCCTTCTCGACGATGAACGGGCCGATTACGAGCGCGTCGAGCGGCGAGGTCCAGAACGATTCGACCGCATCGCGCGGCGAATTGACCATCGGCTCCCCGCGCGTGTTGAACGACGTGTTGACCAGCACGGGCACGCCCGTGCGTTGCCGGAACGCATCGAGCAGATCGTAGTAGAGCGCGTGCTGCGCGCGGTTCACGGTCTGCACGCGCGCCGTGCCGTCCACGTGCCGCACGGCTGGAATGCGCGCGGCCTGCTCCTCTCGCACATCGAACACGAAGAGCATGAATGGCGCACGCTGTCCACCGACGAACCAGTCGGCGGCGTGTTCTTCCATCACCACGGGCGCGACGGGCCGAAAATCTTCGCGGTCCTTGATCTCGTTGAGCTTGGCCTGCATGCCCGGGTCGGTCGGCGAAGCGAGAATCGAGCGGGCGCCCAAGGCGCGTGGCCCGAATTCAGTGCGCCCCTGATACCAGCCGATCACCTTGTTCGCGGCGAGCATGTCGGCGGTTTCGGTGATGACATCGTGCGCTCGCCGGTAAGGAATCTTCGACCATTGCAGAAAGCGCTCGATTTCGTCGTCGCCGTACGCAGGACCGAGATACGCATGATCCATCGTCCAATGGCGAGTGTCGTCGCCGCGCTCGCGATAGTCCGTCCACAAGGCTGCGCCGAGCGCCGTGCCCGCGTCGCCGGCAGCAGGCTGCACCCATACTTCTTCGTACGGCCCGAGATCGCGCACCTTAGAATTCATCACGCAGTTGAGCGCGACGCCGCCCGCCATGCACAGCCGTGTCAGCCCCGTCTGCCGATGAAGCCAGCGCGCGAGGTGCAGCACGGTTTCTTCGAGCACGCATTGCAACGAATGGGCAATGTCGAAGTGCCGCTGTTCGAGCGGGCCGCCGCGTTCGCGCGGCGCGCCGAACCGTTCGACGAGGCGCGGCGCATCGACGGTATAGGTGCCGTCCCGCTGCGTTCTGACGATCTCGCGGAATTGATCGACATACGCAGGCCTGCCGTACGACGCGAGGGCCATCACCTTGTACTCGTCCGACGAACGCAGAAAGCCGAGCCATGCAGTCACGGTCTCATACAGCAGGCCAAGCGAGTGCGGCAATTCCACCTGGCGCAGCCGCGTGTACTTGCCGCCGACGAACTGGCCCATACTCGTGGTCACGCCTTCGCCGCGCCCGTCCATCGTGAGCACGGCGCTATCCTCGAAGGGACTGGCGAGGAAGGCGCTGGCTTCGTGCGCGAGGTGGTGATCGACGAAATGCCAGCGGAATCCGCTGGTGCGGTCCACGTCCCTGAAACGTTTCGACAGATGATGCGGTGCGCCGTCGAGCAGTTGCGCTTTCGCATTTGCGACGTAGCTCAGAAAGAGCGGGTCCCACGGCGATTGCGATGGGTTCGTGATCTTGTGCAGCGTGGGATCGAACGGCAGCGCAATCGTCGCGCCCGGCTCCTTCGGCATACCAGCGAACAGTGCCGGATCGTACGAGTAGGCAACGTGATCGACGTCTTTCAGCGTGATGCCCGCTGCGCCAAGGCAGTAGTCGATCGCATCGAACGGAAGTTGCCAGGTGGAAAACGGCACGGGCCGCTTCGCATGCTTGACGTGCGTGAACCGTTCGTCTTCGGCAGCGGCCAGCACGACGCCATCGCGCACCAGAACGGCGGCGCTGTCGTGATAGACCGCATTGATTCCGAGTGTGTACATGAGCGTCATTCCGTAGGGGTTGCAATTGAATGGTCGGCGGGCGGCGCAGAAACCGGCGCCGCGCCTGTCTCATCGATCAGCGCCAATGCAGCGTCGGCGACATCGGCGGCCGATATGCCTCGCAGACAACGGTGATGTATCTCGGGGCACACGCTGCGATAGCACCAGCGGCATTCGACGTCGTTGAACAGCACCCGGTGCGGCGTTTGCCAGGGGCCATGTTGCGGATTGGTCAGCGCGTATAGATCCACGACAGGCGCACCCAGTGCCGACGCGATATGCACTGGCCCGCTGTTGTTCGAAATGACCACCGTAGCGCGCTCGATCAGCGCGGCGAATGCGCCGAGTTCGAAGGCGTCCGTCAGGTCGTGCATGAACGGCCGCACGCAAGGGCCGGCGGCATGGATGAGCGCATGCGCGAGCGGCGCCTCGCTTTTGCTGCCCGTGACCAGCACGTTCATCCCTGTCGCGCGCACCAGTCGCGCGGCCGCTTGTGCAAACTGCTCGACGGGATAACGGCGCGATTCGGCGCTCGCACCCGGATGAATCACCGCGTAGGGCGTATCGGCATCGATGCCGCGCCGCGCGAGAATCGAGTCGAGGGTCCTGCGATCGATGGAGCGCAGTTGCATGCGCATGCGCGTGTCGACGGCGTCCGCTCCAATTGCCTGCACCAGCGATAGCTGCCGCCGGACCTCATGCTGCACGCCATGCTCGGGCTCTGTCTCGCGCACCCAGTCGCTCAGCAGCGCATACGGGTTCTCGCGACAACGCGCGAGCCGCCGATGAATGCCCGCGAGATAACACATCGTCGCGGCGGGCATGGGATTCTGGCTGTAGACGGTGAAGATCACCGCGGCGTCGAACTCGCCTTCCTGGAGCCTCTGCTGCATGGCGAAATCGGCGGGATGCGAGCGGGGCGGGCGCGCACCTGCCCAAGGCGCGTCATAGCGGATGACTTCATCGACATCGGCGAGAAAGGGGGCGACGGCGGCGCCCGCAGGCGAAGTCAGCAAGGTCAGATGACGGTCCGGGCAGGTACTGCGCAGTGCCCGTAACGCGGGCGTCGTCATCAGCACGTCGCCGAGATTGTCGGTGCGCACACAGAGAATTCGCTTTATGTCGCTGTCCCATCGCGTAAGCGGCGCCGCCGCCGACACGCGCGCGTGAGCGGTAAGCGGTGGTGGAACCAGTGAAAGGCTCTTCATCACGCCGCCCGCCCGGGAACAGCGCACGTGTCTGCGAGGGAACGCTCGTGATAGTGAAGAATCATCAGCACCGCGCGATGCAGATCGCGCGCATAGGCGGTGGGCACGCGGGCATGCGAGCGGTCCCATACCGTCTCGTGACCGTTGTCGAGCAGGATCGTCTTGCACCCGGCAAGATTGCCGGCTTCCACATCGTCGAGAATATCGCCGATGAACCACGACGTGCGCAGATCGATCTTGTGTTCGCGCGACGCGCGCAACAGCATGCCGGGCGCGGGCTTGCGGCAGTGGCAAGCCCGTGCGTATGCGGAGACTGAGCCGGCAGGGTGGTGGGGACACCAGTAGACGCCATCGAGCGTGGCGCCGCATGAGGCGAACATGTCGTGCAGCTTCGCTTCGACAGCATCGAGCGACCCGATCTCGAAGCGTCCGAGCGCGACGCCGCTCTGGTTGCTGATCACGATCAGCCTGAACGGGCAGCATGCCAGTTCGGACAGCGCCTCGCAGGCGCCGGGCGCGAACCGCATGCGGTCGGGGTCGACGTTATAAGGGTCGTCTTCGATCAGCGTACCGTCCTTGTCGATAAAGACAGCCGCCTTTCGATGATCGACAGAAGGCGTAAACATGGGCTACCTCACGTGGATTGCATTCGAACGATGCGCCGCTAGCGCGCAGCGCCGCCCGCCGCCGACCGCGGCGTTTCATTGACGCGGCTGCGAGCGGACACGGTGTCGATGTCGGCCACGCGTGCGTACACTGCCCGCAAGGCTGCCGCCACGCCGCTCCAGGTGAACTCGGTACGCGCCCGGGCGAGGCCCGCCTCGCCCATGCGTCGGGCGAGGGCGGGGTCGCGCTGAAGTGCTGCGAGGCGCATCGCGAGCGCAGCAGGATCGCGCGGCGGCACGAGCCAGCCTGTTTCGCCTTCCTTGACCGTATGTCGTATCCCGCCGACGTTCGCGCCGATCACGGGCGTCCCACATGCCATCGCTTCGACAGGCGTAATGCCGAATGGCTCATACCACGGCGTCGTGACGAACACATCCGCTGCGCTGTAGAACTGACGCAACTGTTCGCGTCCGCGCCGTCCGACGAAGGTCGTCGCCTGTTCGACGCCGGCATGCCGCGCGATGCCGCGCAGCCTGGCGATCTCAGGGGTGGCGATTTCGTTCGGCGCATCCGAATTGCCGCCGACTACATATAGCTGCGCATCGAGACCATGCCGGGTCTTCAACACGCCGACGCCGCGAATCACATTGTCGATACCTTTGCGCTGCACGATCCGTCCAAGCTGCAAGACGATGAACCGATGTTGCGGCCATCCCAGCGAAGCGCGCGCCTCGTTGCGCGGCATCGGATGGAATTCGTCTGCATCGAATCCGCACGGCACGATCTCGACGCGTTCGGCATCGGCCTGATAGAGGTCGACAAGATCCGCTTCATCTTGCGGGCATTCGGCGATGACGGCATCCGAATGCCTGACCAGTTCGTCTTCGATCGCGAAGCGTTCATCCGGAAAGCCGTCGTCGCTTCCCTGATGAAGCCGGCGTACGCGCCCAAGCGCATGAAAAGTCGTGACGAGCGGAATGCCCAGTGCGCGTTTCACTTTTAGCCCCGCAAGGCCGGACATGAAGAAGTTGGCGTGCATCACGTGATAAGGCGTACGTTCGCGCCGGAAGAAGCCAGTCAGAAAGTCCGCGAACTCCCCCATGTAGGGCAGTAGCGCTTCCTTGGGAAGCTGCAGTGGCGGCCCCGCCGGCACATGAATAACGCGCACGCCGTCCATGTTCGAGATGACCGGCAACAATGCCCGGTCGCGTCGAGTGAATACATCGACTTCGTGACCGCTTCTTTGCAACTGGCGCGCAACATGAGCGACATAGATGTTCTGACCGCCGCTATCGACGCCGCCCGCAACCGCAAGTGGAGACGCGTGTTCGCTGATCATGGCAATTTTCATCGTGGTCCCCTGGGCAGGTGAGGGTGTGGCGAAAGTGGAGCGCTACATGTCCGGCTCGCATGCCGGGCAGCGTACGTCGTTGTCTCAGCATCCGCTGTGCCGAACGTTGAGCATGTGCGTTTTCAACGTCTGGCGAGCGGCGAAAAGTTCTTTCTGGAATCGCGCGCGCCTCGAAGCGCTCTGGCGCGCCCCGAATTACACGCGTCATGTAAAAAGCGCTGCGCGGCAGAACTTCATCTGCAAGTGAATGCCGCGTGCTGACGGGCGTGGCGGGCGCGCTGCGATTCGCGCGCGGGTGTTTCGTCGAGCAGGACCGGATAGGGCGATATCGGGATCGAATCTCGCTCGCCTCACTTCGCGCGCACGAAAGCGCAACTCACCGGACAGGACGATGAACCCGACCAACGCAACGACTCGCGCGCAGAT